>JAIOSU010000322.1 GCA_021107455.1 Clostridiales bacterium
CAATTTGACCAAGAATCATGGCAAGTTGCCAAACAGCATACCCTAAAATAATGGTGTAGATGAACCTAAGCAGTCCTGAGAACATAGCCCCATTTACATTGACTGCTCTCAGATAAATATAAATCCCGTAAGATACTGCAAGATCTGCCAGAATGATGATTCCCCATGCTATCAGTTCAAAAATGAACAGACTTTGTTTAGTTGTCAGATTCATAAGGGTCTGCTCCGCATTGTCAGCTATGACCAGTTGTGAATGAGCGAACCCATATGCAAAAAATGCAGCGACAGTCATGATCAATAATGAGATTGAAATGAGATAAGCCGCTTGTTTTGTAGATATTTTCATAATATCACCTCCATACATCTAGGATATATGGAATGTTGAGTTGGTGCATTGACTTAAGTCAATTATTCTTCTTTTTATCTTTACCTTTTCCTGGACTGTCTTTCTTATCCGGTTTAGGGTCATCTTTATAGCCTTTCGGTTTCTCAAATGACGAAACAGGTATATTTTCGAGTGATAACGTCATGATGGACTGAAAGATACTAGCAGGATGACTTCCACCACTGGATTGCATGATCAAGCTCGGGTCGAGGGAGTCATAACCCACCCAAACAGCAGTTACCAGCTCAGGTGTGTAGCCAACAAACCATGCATCTCTTGATCCCGATAGACCTTCAAAGGTGTCAATGGCGGGTAGCTCGGTTGTACCTGTTTTCCCAGCGACAGGCCTATCTAGAGCGGCGCCTTTGCCAGTGCCTTCATTGATGACGCCCATGAGCATATCCGTCATGGCGTATGCCACTTCGGGTGTGGTGACAATAACTGATTCAGTGATTCCTTCAGCCAAGAGGTTTCCGTCGTTTGTAGTGATTTTTCTGATTGAGTGAGCGGTGTTCATGACGCCTCCATTTGGGAAAATGCTGTAAGCCTGAGCCATTTCAAGTGGAGACACTCCATTAGTCATACCACCAAGCGCTAAACTTAAATTGTGATCATCTTCATGGACTGGAATCCCTACGGATTCTAGAAATGCTATTCCCTTGTCAATCCCAATATCATTAAGAACTGCTACAGCAGGGATGTTATATGAATTGATCAGTGCTTGGTACAGTGTGACTTTTCCATGGAAAGTTCTGTCATAATTGTTTGGCACGTAGCCATTGAAATCTGTTTCTTCATCCATAATTTCTGAATTTTTATTGTAACCATTTTCCAGAGCTGGTCCATAGACTGCAAGGGGCTTGATTGATGATCCCGGTTGGCGGATCAGTTCAGTGGCTCTGTTGTATCCGCGATAATAATACTGCCCACGGTATCCGATCAAACCACGAATAGCTCCAGTTGATGGATCGAGAACAATAGCACCACTTTGAATGAGCTCATCAGCACTGCTTTCAGGAAATAGAGCATCGTTTGCATAAGTCGCCTCAATGGCATTTTGAACCACAGGATCAAGTGTCGTGTATATATTGAGACCGCCAATAAGGACCTGTTCTTCACTCAATCCTAGTGTATTGATTGCCTCATCGATGACATGATCTACATAACTTGGGTATGATCCGCTAGCTTCAACGAGATCCTTTGTCCGGAGCACAATATCTGTCGCGATTGCCCGGTCGTATTTATCCTGATCAATTGTACCCTCTTCGAAAAGCAATCCCAAAATTAGATCTCTACGTTCTTTTGCTTTATCATAGTTTGTATAGGGTGAATATATGGTCGGAGCTTTAGGCAGCGCGGCTAGGAGTGCGGCTTCTTCAAGTGTTACCGCCTCAATGTCTTTTCCAAAATACATTTGTGCGGCATTTTGTATGCCCCAGACGCCCTCACCAAAATAGATTTGATTGAGATAGAGTTCCAAAATCTCATCTTTTGAGTATTTGCCTTCTATACGTAAAGCGGTAATAGCTTCTTTGAATTTTCGGCTATAGGTCTGTTCTGTTGTAAGGAACAGATTTTTGGACAATTGTTGTGTGATGGTACTGCCACCTTCAACAATTTCGCCAGCTTTGGTATTTCTCCAAAGTGACCTTATGATTCCACGAATGTCCACACCGGAATGATCGTAAAAGCGCTTGTCTTCAACACTTGTGATCGCATCAATGAATACTTCTGGAATGGTCTCAATGGGCACCGCTGTAAATTTGACAGTAGAACGCTCCGAGATTACCACGTCATTTTTGTCATAAACAATGAGTGGTTTTGGCAGTGGATTTTCAAGAACACTGATGTCGAGGCTAAACGCACTTACTGTAAATACCAGTAAGACAATCAACACTATTCCAGCGAGTACACCACCTGTGATGAGTACACTTTTAATGATTTGTTCTTTTCCTTGTGGTAGCTTCATATGAAGCACCAACCTTTCATTCATAATGTACATGATTTTTTTTAAAAATAATAAACAACCATTCTTCCTCCAGTAATGGTGGAAAAAATGGTTGTTCGATATCAGCTTTATCAATTAATGATATACATTTTCAGTATCGTTGTTGAATTTCAATTATTATGTTAACTATTAATTATACCACAGATTTCAGGATATACCTAAAGTGTGATGCTTCGGTAAATTAAGGCGTATAGACTTTCTTAACAGAACTTTAATGTATTAAAGTTATAATATAATCCAGATAGGGTATCAGAAGGTGATTCAACAGGCTAACGAATCATCAGCGTTTTTTTATTTTATAAGTTGGATAGATTTCATGCTTGAAAGGGGTTTTAATATGAATGATAAACAAAAGGGCGGATGGTCAATCATTTTTATGGCAGCAACCTTTTTTATGATGGTCACAACAAAATACTCACACGCTTTGGGTGATTATGTATTAGAATTTATTGGGTTGAGGTCATGGACTGGTGATTACAGTGGAACACATTTAACAGTGATTTATTTTGGAATATTATTTATTATAAGTTTATTTCTAGTACGTAAATATGCAGTCAATCAATTGAGGATTGGGAGAATAAGTGTATTGCTCATTTTTATATTACTTATGACTATTTTTACATCAATGACGGGTTTGGTAGCTCGAAATATCAAAAGTAATTCAGAAGGATTGTTGGCTATAGGGTATAATACGGATGACAGCAATATGAAATTCCAATCTCGGGACAATAAATTTGTCGAATTTTCTGCTGAATTTGAACTAACTAATTATAGCAGTGAAAAAAAGACTTTTCATCTAAGTATAGACAGTCCATATTATCGAGAAGAAGGGGTTGAAGAAATTGAATTTTATACTTTAGATGGAAAACTAGCATTTTTTGAAATAGGCGGAAATGAAACCAAACTCTTTCAATTGGATTTAGATGAATATAACATTACAGGTGGGAGACAATTCCAAAATGGATCTGGTGGTGGAATCATTCAAGAAATTCTTTTGTTTGATGATAAAGGTGATACGATTAGACTGGATGTCCAAAGCTTTCAGGGAATAGAACTAAATAGGTAACCTCGTAATCTTGTTTAGTCACGAAATGATAATCAAAGTATAGGAGCAAATCTATGAATAATAAAAAGATCATAATTTACTTAGTCGCATTGGTTGCTGTCATTCTTTTAAGCGCTTGTTCAATATCTTCAGACATCGCGACGGAGGAATATTTCGAGTTCAATCCTGAAACGGGTGCAATCATAAAATATCACCCTAAAGGCATAGATGACAACCTGGAATCGATTTCAAATCTAATCGTTCCAAATGAGATCGATGGGATTAAGGTTAAAAGCATCAGTCCTAACGCATTCAATTATGAGAAAGAGCTTAAAAGCGTCGTATTATCAGATAACATAACATCAATTGATGACTATGCCTTTTACGGATGTAAAAATTTGAAAGAAGTAATCATGGGAAATCAAGTGATTGGAGTTGGGGACTTGGCATTTTATGGCTGTGAGTCACTGGAATCAGTGACTTTTGGAAACAGTGTTGAGTTTATTGGCAAGGATGCATTTAAAGGAGCAAGAGCACTGAAAGCCATAGACCTTCCAAATCAAGTGAAACAAGTCGGGGAGGGTGCGTTTTTCGGCCTAAGAAATGTTGAAGAAATCAACCTGGGAAATGGACTAGAATCCATCGAGAAATATGCATTTTATGGTGTCGGCAGTTATGAGGGCATCGAGCTGGTGATTCCTGAGAGCGTAAAGTATATTGGAGAATCAGCATTTGCGAATGTCAATATAACACATGTCTATTTTTATGCTGAAGATGTGGTTTTTCAAGAGGGTGATTCAAATTCTTCGGAGAATTTAATCTCTAGACTATCAAGTGAAGAGAATCAGGTAGGGTATTATTTTCTGGACTCTGATAGGGAATGGGCTAAAGTGCCTTTTGATGCTGTAAAGTCACCAGTTGATCTCTCAGGAATAATGGTGCTTATACTGGGCATCTTTTGCATAATCATTTTTTTGTATTTGATTTCTGGTAAACAACATGTGTTTGTCGCACTCAGAGAACTAGTATTTTTTACTATATTTTTTGTGATAATATTTTTAGGACTAAAGATTAATCCCTTGGGCAAACTTGTTGCGGATTTTTCAGTACCTTTCCCAATTTACTTTGTGTTCATAGTGAGTTTTTCCGGAATTAATTTTAGAAACAGAAATACGTGCATCTGCTATAACTGGAGTTATGACGATGCAATTCACCGAATAAAAGAACTGCTTAAAAGCAAAGCAATTGAGTTTCAGAGTGAGGAAGAATCTCCAGGTGGGAAATATTCATTTGTCTTTAATGATTTGAATCGAATCTATTTGACAAAAGGTTTTGGAGAAGTGAGGATCGATATGAAGGAAATCAAGGGACTTTCGTTGCCAAAAGAAATAATAGATGAGATGAAGAAACATTCGTCTCCTAATTGGAGGTTTAGGTTGTCTTCATCTGCAATCCGGTATCTGACTATTGGTTTAATACTTTTGAGCTTCAGTTGGTCAATATTCATCTAAAAAGCTGAATTTTTCTCCATTAGAGCGCCACCCGACAATGCCGTCCATATTGACGTTATGAGCAGATTGCAGGATGCACTTATCAACATCTGGATGAGTCTTTTTGAGTGTTGCGATGAGTTCTTTCATTTCACGACGCTTACTTGATGTTTTCTTAGCTGCGACTACACAACCGCAGTTCATTGGGACTAGTCCGGTGCTCTGAATGAATCTTTTAATCTCAGCTTCACGCACATAATAAAGTGGACGGATGAGCTCTAAACCTTCAAAGTTGTCTGATTTAAGTCTAGGCATCATTGTTTTGGTCATGCCCGCATAAAAAATGTTCATGAGTTGAGTTTCGATCACATCGTCAAAATGATGGCCAAGTGCCAACTTATTGCACCCAAGTTCTTGAGCTTTAGCATAGAGTGTACCTCTTCTCATTTTTGCGCACAAGTAGCATGGGTATTCACTTGAAATGGTGCCGACTACATTGAAGATCGGTGCGTCAAAAAATGTGATCGGAATTTCAAGGTGAGCACAATTGGCTTTGAGTAGTGCCTCGTTCTCAGGGTGGTAGCCAGGATTCATTGCAAGGTATTCGATATTAAAGGGGACATCGCCGTGCTTTTGAAGTTCCTGCATCAGTTTGCAAAGTAAAAGACTGTCTTTGCCACCGGATACTCCAATACCTATGGTATCGCCTTCTTCTACCAAGTTGAATTCTTTGACACCTTTGATAAATTTGTTCCAAAGTCCTTTTCTATATGTTTTTATGATACTTCTTTCGATTTCTTTTACAGTTTTAAGGTCCACACTAGGCATGATGATTTCGCATCCGCTGCCGCTGATTGTATTTTGCATGATTACTCCCGATTTCATCAAAACTGATGATTATTTTCGAATGTGATTATACTATACAGAGCAGAATTTGTAAAATATTAAGAAAATGCAATCAACTAACGAGTTTTTTGACAATTCGATGACAAATCGATTACAAGTCAAATGTTTTATTGACTATTAATTATCAATCGTGCTATTATGAGGTTAATAAAACGAAAGGAGGTTATGCAAATGTTAATTGCTACTATTATTAGAACAAAAATTGATGGTTTTAAAATTGAAATGACATATTGTACTGACACTCCTGGTTTAGGTGATTTGCTTTAGTTTTACATAGTAAACAAAGTATTTTATTGAACGACGACGGTGTATGCATATGTGCATGCGCCGTTTTTTTGTGCCTAAACGCAGGGGGATATGCGAAAGGGGTAAGCTATGAATAACATAGTAATGACGTATTTGTTCAATGATCTCAGTGGTAGAATTGTTTTCAAACCATATGATGTTTTTGAAGAATATGCAAAAAGCGACAAGCCAGACTACGTAAGATATACCAGATAATCATTCTGGAGATTGTGATATAAGAAAAGAGGTAAATTATGATGAACGTATCAATGCTACATTTATTCAACGATCCAAATGGTAGAGTAATCTACAAGCCATTTGATGTATTTGAAAAATATGCAAAAAACGATAAATCTGACTATGTTAGATTCACGAGATAATGAATTGAGAGACTGCTTCTATGTGGAAGCAGTCTTTTCTATTATTGAGAAGGAATTTTTTGTAATAATGGCGAATAACACTTAAGGATGAAGGGGGAATAGAATGGAGTCTATAATTATAGTAAAAAATTTTGTTGAAGAGCATTATGGCATCGATCATACCTATACCATTGAACTGCTTGCAGATTACATAAATCTTGTGTTCTTGGTTAAAAATGAGTATCAGCAGTTCATATTTCGTGTGTTTCCAAAGGGAAAAAATAATGACTTCATTAAAAGTGAAATCCAATTACTGAGTTATCTAAAAAGCCATGGAATCAATGTAGAATCATTTGTAAGTAATTCAAAAGGTAATTTTTTTGGCGAAATTCAAATTTTAGATTCAAAAAGAAAATGTGCTATGTATAATGCTATGAGTGGAAATATTCATGACGAGTTGCTGACAAATAACCAGTCAGAAAAATTGGGAGAAATAACAGGTAAATTGCACTCTGCTTTTGATCAATATTGCGGTCAAAGTGATTTTGAACGATTTGAATATGATGAATTGGTTTGGAAGCCTTGGAATTTGATAGAACCATATATAAACCATAACACAGACCTTCATGAATTCTATAAAGAAACAATTGAAAATTGTGAAACCCAATTAAGGCAAAGCGATACAATATTATCAAGGGGGATATGTCATGGAGATTTGCACGCTGGAAATGTCATTTTCGATGAAAATGATGAACCAGGGATTTTTGATTTTGAACTTTGTTGCATAAGTTGGAGATTGTATGATCTAGCTACCTTTGTTTGGAGCATATTGCCCAGAGAAGATTATAGTATCGAATCAGTAAAAACGATCAATGAATGCATTGATGGCTTTCTAAAAGGATATATGAGGCATAGAACCATAACAAATGAAGAACTAGATTTGATCTTGGATATGGTACTTTTGAGACATATATGGAGGCAAGCGGAAAGATTGGAGATGGATAGTGATAATTCCATATGGAAAAGTGAACAACATTTTCAGCAACAAATGAGCAGGATGAAAAAGTGGATTGAAATATATGACTAGGAGGTAGTTGATTGAAACTGAAATTTATTTTTCTGATAAGTGTTGTCGCTATAATAATCTTTGCACTATCTCAATTGGTTGATTTCAACACTATAGATACAAGGGTTGAAGCAGATGAAATCTATGAAGAACTCGGAGTTGCAGAAGGGAAAAAATACATACTGAAAAATGTAAATATTATTACAATGATCAATGATGATATCTTATATGGAAAGTCACTAATAATTGAGGGCGGGATTATCACACGAATTGGCGATATGGATACCATAGAAGACTATGATGGATTTGAAATTATAGAATGTGATGGTAAGTATCTAATGCCAGGGCTATTTGATATGCACGTTCATACTAATACGATTCAATCGTTAAGGACATTTTTGGCATATGGAGTGACAACAGTTAGAAACATGATGGGATCTGATCTTCATTTGGAGTGGAAAGATAATATTAGTATTGGCTCACTTTTAGGACCGGAAATGATTGTAGGAACCAAACTTTTAGATGGTGCAAATCCAATTTGGCCAGAGAACTCTATTGTACTTGATGAAACTTCTGAAGTAGAAGCTGTGATTATAAGTTCCAAAGACAAAGGTTATGATTTCATAAAGGTGTATAGCAATCTATCAAAAGTGGTTTTCGATGAGATTTTAGAGCAATCCAGAGCTTTGGACATTCCTGTTGCTGGGCATATTCCGTATACAATTTCTGCAGATCATGCAAGCCAAATGGGACTTTTGTCGAGCGAACATTTATATGGACATGGTCTGGAGTATATGAAAGATAAGGCATTAGCAGATTCCATTTCAAAACTTGCAGCTTCAGACATTTGGATTTGCCCAACACCTTATATTTATAAGCATAATATTGATCAAAACAGTGAAATTGACTACGAGGAAGTCAAAGCGTATATAAAGAGTTATCATGATGCTGGAGGCAAGATCGTCTCTGGAACTGATGAATTTGCACAAATTATCCCGGCGGGTATTTCACTTCATGAGACGCTCCAAATTATGGTTGAAGCAGGTTTGACACCTTATGAAGCAATAAGAACAGCCACAATTAATCCTGCTGAAATGCTGGAAATTCAAACTCGAAAAGGCACAATAGAAGTTGGCAAAGAAGCGGATCTGATTCTTCTGGGGAGCAATCCTCTGAAGAGCATAAAAAACACCATGGATCTACATGGTGTAATGACTAAGGGACGATGGTTGGATGAAAGTTGGATCAACAAGTATAATGAATAATTTGGAGGCAGACAGTGATTAAAAAATTAGAACAAAACGATTTGCAAGTGTGTGCAGAAATAATGATGTCAGTATACAACAATGAACACTGGCAGTGTCATTGGACCCTCAATACTTCAATGAGCTATTTGCAGGATTATTTTGATTGTAAGAAATTCATAGTATGGATTGACGAGAAAATCCAAGGAGCCATATTCTGTCATGAAAAAATATGGTGGAATAGTAATGAGGTCTTCGTGGATGAGATGTTCATATCTCCAGAACTTCAAAGACGAGGATATGGGACTGAGTTGCTTGAAGCTGTTGAGGGTTTTGTAAGGGAACATAATCTTGCTGGTTTTACGTTATCAACCAATCGCTATACTCCGGCTCCAGACTTTTATCGAAAAAATGGATTTTCAAATGCAGAGCATGTTCTGTTCATGTATAAAGAAATAGTGGTTTAGAATGAAAAATGGTTCCTCACATGACGTGAAGAACCATTCTAATTTAGGAGTAAAGCTTATTGCATACACTCAGTCATTTGCAGACACTGTGAAACGCCTCGATCCATTTTCTGGGCGCATTCAGCCACATGTTGACCACCTTTAATTGTAGCCATATTGGATACGTTGTTTGCTGCAAAAGTAGAGCCTGATGAAGCCAAAATTATTAAGCTAAGAACTGATATTGACATGATTTTTTTCATTTAGTCCTCCTGTTTATCGGATGTGATGTGTTATGGTTTTTTGTGACCATATCTATTTATACCTGATAATTGTGGCAAAATTATGACTTGTTATTGAATGAAAAAATACTAATTGGATATAAATTATACATACTAAATTAAATGGATTCCAAGAGGAGGATGATTATGAAAGCAATTCCTTATATTTCGTTCAATGGTAACTGTGAAGAGGCTGTTAATTTTTATCAATCAGTTCTAGGAGGTAAAGTCAGCAGTATCAAATATAATGAGCTTCCAAAAGAAGAAGGTATGCCCGTCAGTGAGACATGGCAGGATAAGATCATGCACGCTGCATTGACCTTTGACGATGGCAATGTGATTTATTTCGGAGACTCATGGGAAACCGATCCTGTGAGAATAGGCAGTAACTCAACGATTCATCTAGTTGTGGAAAATGAAAAGGATGTATATGAGTTTGTAGAGAAGTTATCTGTGGATGGTGAGATTACTATGCCTGCAGATAAAACATTCTGGAACTCAGTGTATGGAAGTCTTGTAGATAAATATGGAATCAGTTGGGGCATCGAGTTTGAGATAGTACAGATGTGATCAATAATAGGAGAATCAGCCGTGAGCAATAAAATAGATGATTTTATCGAATCCAAGGTACTAGAAACTTATCGTCCAATAATTGCTCAGTTTAGAGAGCTTGTTAGAAGTGAGTTTCCTGAATTGAAGGAAGAATTGCGTGGAGGGACGGAAAATTATTACGGAGTCCCAGTCTATAGATATAAACGAATAGTAATTACGATAAGTCCAACACAAAAAGGAGTGACATTCGCTTTTTCTGAGGGCAAGAAATTTGAAGACAAATACGGTTTGTTAGAGGGCAAAGGGAATAAAACACTTAATTTAAGATTGAGTAAACAAGCAGAGTACAGCGATGAAATCTTCAGATATTATATCAGGCAAGCGATTGAAATTGATGCAGTCTGAACTGGAGGATTATATGATGACAGACAAAATTGAAATAGCAACAGGAGTGGTTCATGATGTCCCCGAGGATCTTGAAGAGGTTTTGAGAGCAAGTTCTGAGTTACTAACCATTTGGAATAGCCTTACTCCCATTGCTCGTAATGAGTGGATTTGTTGGGTCACTATAGTCAAGAAAGAAGAAACTCGAAAAGAACATATCTATCGTTTGCGCGAGGAACTACTAGAAGGTAAGAAAAGACCATGTTGTTGGTCGGGCTGTCCACATCGTAATGAAAATGCTAAAAAATGGTTCACCACATAAAGTGGAGAACCATTTTTTTCTATTTATAAACCGTAGCGCTCCAGTGAAATATCCAAATCCTTAAACAACATTGTCGATTCTGAAGGTGTTGGTTCGTGTGCAAGCTGTGAATATTTCTCAATGGATTTGAGATCCTTCGGTCCATGATGCATAGTAACAGGCCCTTTGATA
>JAIOSU010000080.1 GCA_021107455.1 Clostridiales bacterium
AGAACAATCCCAGTGTCAATACGGTGATCGGAAGCGTGAGTATGGTCACAATCGGTTTAATTGTGAAATTCAAAACGCCAAGAATAATTGCTGCGATAAATGCGGATTGCCATCCGAGAACACTAAAACCACTAATGATACTTCCTGCGATATATATGGCTACTGCCGCTACGATCCATCTAATCAATAATTTCTTCATATCAAACCTCCTAATTTTGTCGTTCATCCTATTGTAACAAAACAAACTTACAAAAGCGTTGCAAAATGGTTAAAATTGGATTAATTCATTAATATTACAATAAATTTTCCATATTTAGGGTATATATGCAATGAGGTGATCTTATGAAAAAAAAAACTCCGCTCTTGTTCGCCTTGATTTTGATAACGTCCATTTCGACTCGGGATTTCTCTTATGTGGAAGAATCACTGGTCCAATTGGAACCTTCCTATTTTGGACAGGAAGTTGAAGCAATATTGGGGCATATACAGGAAAGGCATGAATCAATCGATTATTCAAATGTTGGCATCTATATCGAAGAGCTTCGTACGGGCAACAATTGGGTTTACAACAATGGATTAGTGTATGATCCATCCACGGACAAAACCAAGGGGCTGTTTTCATCCGCCTCAGCTGTAAAATTGCCGATGGCATACGCTTCATTACGCTATATGGAGATTAATGACATTCCACTTAGAGCGGTAGCATTTGACCCACTCTCCAAAGATAATTATGTGCTTTCAGAGGCCATAAGAGATTCTATTGTGACTTCGTCTGTCGCAGCATACAACAAACTCGTGAGATGGTTGACCATCCCAGTTGCCAACGCCACACTTGAAGCTGACGGAATCATCAACTCCACAATAAATTCCGAGATGGGACTCGATGCTTATTGGTCACTAGAACGCAATCTTAGAGTCTATGGAACCGCCAACATCTCCAGATTCACTCCAGAAGATTATGGACTGATTTTAAAGTCCGTCTATAATAAATCAAACGAAGGCAATCCTTATCAAATGCTTCTAATGCAAAGTTTGATCGACAACAAATTTCATAGCAGAATACCACGCGGTGTAAGTTATAGATATGAAGTCGCTCATAAAACTGGAACTTATATGGAAGGTGGCAAGATATCGGACGCAGGAATCGTTTTACATCCGACAAACCCCTACATCATTGTCGTCCTTACCGACAAACAGGATGATTTCATTAAAACCGAGAAATTCATCAGAGATTTTGTTTGGCATGTTGATGAGCTGATGTCAAAACGGACTCTTGTCATCAATCGAAGAATCCATTTGGCAGTTCTAAGTACAGACCAATATTTGCTTTATTAGTTTTTAGTACTTTTTAACAATGAATAATCTCCTTGTTTTTCGGTATAATTACATATAGATACCAAACAAGGAGGTTTGAAATGGACCATAAAATGCAAAAGGCTATAGAAGAGGCCTTAAGCGGCATAGAGCATAGAGATGGTGGCCCTTTTGGAGCTGTCATAGTACAAAATGGCGAAATCATTGCAACCGGACACAATCGCGTCATCTCGTCACACGATCCCACTGCTCATGCCGAGATCGTAGCGATTCGTTCAGCCGCTGATAAATTGGGGCGCTTCGACCTTTCCGATTGTGAACTTTATACAACTTGTGAACCATGTCCGATGTGTTACAGTGCAGCCCACTGGGCAAAAATAAAAAAAATCGTTTATGGAGCGACACGCCAGGATGCTGCCGATATCGGTTTTGATGACAATTATCTCTACGAAGTTCTCTCAGGTGAACATCCCAATGAATTCATGAAATTGACTCAAGAAAGCAGGGAAGCATGCCTGGCACCATTCAATAAATACATGGAAGACAAAGAAAGAACCCCTTATTAATATGAAAAATGCACCCCTTATGAGGTGCATTTTTTGAGTTCAAACCAAAACGTAGTCCCTTTTCCTGGTCTGCTTTCCACGCCATACCTAATGCCTTGCGCTTCGAAGATACGCCTTACAATAGCAAGTCCCAGTCCGGTCCCCTGTGTCTGACCTGATTTTGAATCCGCACTTTTATAAAATCTGTCCCAAATATAGGACAGTTCCTCTTCAGGAATTCCGATTCCTGAATCGATGATTTCAACTTTGATGTGATGGTCCTCATGAGTCGCTTTGATCATTATTTCCGGTGATGTCTTTGAATGGATCAAAGCATTTCCAATCAAGTTGTAAAGGATCTGTTCAATTTTGTTTTCATCAGAGTAGACCATTGTTTCAGCCTCTATATCTGTGAGAATCACAATGCCTTTATCTCCGGCGACATCCTTGAACTTTTGATTGATGCCATGAACTTTTGATGTCAAATCAAAACATCTCGCTTCCATTGGAACGACTCCTGATTCCAGCTGTGATAAGTCGAGGACGTCACGTATCAATACCGCCAAACGATCGGATTCATCGATTATGATACCGAGCTGTTTCTGTCTTTTTTCAGGATTTTCACCAGTAACATCTTTTATGGTTTCGGCATATCCTTTGATCAAGCTGAGCGGAGTCCTGAGTTCATGAGAAATATTGGCGATCAGTTCTTTTCTAAGTTCATCAACTTTCCCAAGTGATTTGCCCATCTCATTGATATCACTTGCCAGTTGCCCAATCTCATCATTTCGATTGGTCCTGATGCGAACCGAGAAATCCCCCTTTGACATGGCTTTTGCAGCTTGGCTGATTTCAAAGAGCGGTTTGCTGAAATGTCTGGAAATGACATATGCAAGTACGAATGCAGCAACGAGCAAAATACCTGAGATGTATATCAGTTGCTGCTTAAGGATTGAAGCTGTCTCTTCCACAGGTTCAAGTGGAGCGCTTAAAATCAGACTGCCTGTCACTTCCCCATTTTCGATTGGAAGCGCCAAAACCCAAAACTGATTGTTGAATCTCGGATGTTCAACTACCGTGTTGACAATTTTTCCACTCAGGGCTTGTGACGTCATCTCTTTGATACTTTTACGGAGACCAGCAGGAGATTGTTGTTCCGAACCGGATGCGACTTGAATGATGCTGTTCCCTCTAATATCCGTCACTTCTAGATTGAGGTTGTTTATATAGGCAAAAGATTCAAGGCTCTCTAGTAAATCTGCATCAATACGGGGTTCATCTGACTTCGAGAGCGCTTCGATCAAAACTTCACTTTTATCTATGATACGATTCAATTGTATACCTTTATAGAATTGCTCCAAAAAAACAATTTGAAAAAGCCACAGCAGCAATAGCATTAGTACTACGAGCAGCATCATGCCTGTCCAAAGTTTTGATCTAATCCCCTTCATCTTGCCCTCCATTTATTTTTCAGGTTCGAATTTGTAGCCAATACCCCATACCGTCACAATCCAGCTTCTGTAGTTCCCCAAATGTTCACGTAGCATTTTGATGTGTGTATCCACTGTACGATCATCACCGTAAAAATCGAATCCCCATACTGAAGTCAATAGTTGTTCCCTTGAAAACGCCTTATTGGGGTTCTGCATCAAAAAGCTCATCAGATCATATTCTTTAGGAGTCAACTGGAGTTTTTGCTCCGCTAAAGACACATTACGCCCATCGAGATCCACACTCAAATGTCCAAAAGTTATTACCGTCTTTATTTCTTCCTGCGTTTTTTCAGGATGGGTGCGGTTGAGAACCGCTTTTGCCCTGGCAACAAGTTCCTTGGGACTGAACGGTTTGACTATGTAATCATCCACACCGAGTTCGAATCCAAGCAACTTGTCGTACTCCTCACCTCTCGCTGTCAACATGATCACAGGAACAGAGGAGCTCTTCCTTATTTCACGACAAAGACTCCAACCGTCCATTTTGGGCATCATGACATCCAAAATGATCAAATCAAAATCCGTTTTGTATAATTTATTGAGTGCACTGATGCCGTCTTCCGACTCCGTGATTTCAAATCCCGATACTCCCATATACTCTTTTATGACATCCCTTATTCCCGGTTCGTCATCAACAACAAGTACTTTATAATTCACGATATCACTCTTCTTTCATATCCAATTTTGTTCATAACATTATTATATATATAAAATGTGATGAATATATGATGCTTATTCTAAACTTTGACCTTTGCTCTTTTTAGTATTCTGTATTGAGAATAACTGAAAAATGCAATCCCGATCCATATGAATACAAACGCAAACAATGAAATGCCATCAAACGGTTCATCAAATACAAAAACTCCTAGAAAAAGTGCGATAGTCGGGGCAATGTACTGAAGAAATCCAACAACTGTAAGCGGTAATCTTTTAGTCCCCTCAGCATAAAGCATGAGTGGTGTGGCAGTGACAATCCCACTGATTGCTATCATGAACCAAAATGAGGTCGGCAGATTACCGGAAATCCCTAGTCCTGAACTTTCCATTCCGATAAGGTAAAATAATGAGGGGATTCCTATGACCATAGTCTCAAATCCCATTCCAGTGATCGAGTCCAAATCTGATTTTTTCTTAAGAAGTCCATAAAGTGCAAAAGAAGTTGCGAGAACAAGGGCAATAATGGGTATCCTACCATAAGTGAGTGTTTTGATCGCCACGCCGACACCGGCAAATCCAATTCCTATTTTCTGAAGCCTGTTCAAACGCTCTTTGAAGAACACCCTTCCGAAAAGTGTAAGCACCAAAGGATTGATATAATAACCAAGGCTGGTCTCGATGACAAAATTATTATTGACTGCCCATATATAAAGAAGCCAATTGACCGAGATAAAGAATGCAGGCGCAATTATGAGCTTCCAGTTTCTAATGGATCTCAGCGCTCGGGTGAAGGTCTTCCATTTTCCCATGACAATCAAAATGGCCGTCACAAAAACGAATGACCAGACAACACGTTGAGCAAAAATCTGATACGGTGTGATTGCACTGACCCACTTCCAGTAAAGAGGTAAAAGTCCCCACATGACAAAAGCACTTGAGCCCATGGCAAGTCCCTGAATATATTTTTTCCGATCCATGTCGTCCCCCGTTTTTGTTATTTCGATAGACCAATTATAACAGAAAAATCACACGGTGTAGAGTGGACATTTAGTCCTCATTAAAGTAAACTTTATAAATATAGAGGTGTTATTATGTGGTATAAGAAGACCATTGAAGAAGTAATAAAAGAACTGGACGTCTCCATCGAACAAGGACTGAGCGAGCAAGACGTCGTAAAACGACTTGAACAGTATGGAGAGAATAAACTCAAAGGCAAACCAAAAAAGACCTTATTGTCATCCTTTTTGTCACAACTTAAGGACTATCTTATTTATGTGTTGCTCGGAGCTGCTGCGATTACCATTTTCATTGGTGAATATGTAGACGCATTTATCATTTTAGCAGTAGTGGTTCTAAACGCATCCATCGGTGTTTTCCAAGAACATAAAGCGGAGAAAGCTATTGAGGCACTTCAAAAAATGAGTACCCCAAAAGCATTGGTGAGAAGAGATGGTGAGGCCAAGGAAATAAACTCCGAGAATTTGGTTCCAGGCGATGTGATTTTGCTGGACGCAGGCCGATACATACCGGCAGATCTTCGTCTTATCGAATCAGCAAATCTCCAAATAGAGGAATCCGCACTGACAGGCGAGTCTGTGCCTACTGAAAAAGATGAAAAAATCACCTTCGATGTGGACAAACCTCCTCTAGGCGATCTTAAAAATATGGCTTTCATGTCCACACTCGTCACCTATGGACGCGGCGTGGGAATTGTCGTCACTACTGGTATGAAAACAGAAATGGGAAAAATAGCTACAATCCTCGATGAGGATATTGATGAAATGACCCCACTTCAAAAGAGACTTGAAGAACTCGGAAAAACACTTGGCATCATTGCTGTTGGTGTCTGTGTGTTGATTTTTGTCATCGCTTATTTCCAAAAACGTGATTTGTTTGAAATGTTCCTGACTGCCATAAGTTTGGCTGTTGCTGCTATTCCAGAGGGCTTAGCCGCCATAGTCGCCATCGTTCTGGCTCTTGGTGTGACAAGAATGTCTAAGATCAATGCTATAGTCAAGAAGCTACCCGCAGTAGAAACACTGGGATCTGTAAATATTGTATGCTCCGATAAGACAGGCACTCTCACACAAAACAAAATGACTGTCACTAAGCTGTACAACGGCAAACTTATTGATGCCGAAACACCTGAAAGCGAAAGTTCCTACAATGAACTTATTCGTACAATGGTGCTCTGTACAGATGCAACTTTTGAAAATGATGAAGCAACAGGTGATCCTACTGAAATCGCACTTGTTATTGCAGGTAAAAATTTTGGACTTGAGAAATCTGATTTAGTCAACGAGTACAATCGTGTTGCTGAAAAACCATTCGACTCAGAACGAAAAGTCATGTCCACATTAAATAAAGAAGGTGACGCTTACCGTGTTCACACAAAAGGCGCACTGGATGAACTGCTTAAATTTTCCACTCATGTATGGCGTGATGGTAACAGGGAGCTATTAACAGACTCTGTGAAGAAAGAATATCTCGAACTTGCTGAGTCTATGTCCATGGATGCTCTGCGCGTACTTGGCGCAGCTTATAAAGATGTGGATTCGGTCATAGCACCTGAGGAAATGGAAAGCGATATGACCCTCCTGGGATTCGTAGGTATGATCGATCCTCCAAGAGATGAGGTCAAAGCAGCAATCGAGGAAGCTTATTCAGCTGGAATTACCCCGATCATGATTACCGGTGACCATAAAACCACAGCTTTTGCCATCGCTAGGGCTCTTGGAATGGCAGAAAGTTATGAGGAGTGTCTCACAGGATCGGAAATCGACGCATTCTCTGACGATGATTTCGTAAAGAATATTCATAAATACAAAATTTTCGCTAGAGTTTCACCTGAGCATAAAGTGAAAATCGTAAAAGCGTTCAAAGCCAATGGCAACGTTGTCTCGATGACCGGTGATGGTGTCAACGACGCCCCATCACTTAAAACGGCTGACATTGGTGTCGCCATGGGCATCACTGGAACTGACGTGTCCAAAGGCGCAGCGGACATGATTCTCACAGATGACAACTTTACAACCATTATCCACGCCATAGAAGAAGGCAGAAACATTTACACCAATATCCGAAAGGCTGTTGTTTTCCTGTTATCCTGCAACCTTGGTGAGGTCGTTGCAATTGTTGCATCTATCCTGTTTTTCTGGCCAATTCCACTTTTACCGACCCAGATCCTCTGGATCAATCTCGTCACCGACACCCTTCCAGCAATAGCACTTGGTGTCGACACGGGTGACAAAGATATCATGAAACGTGCACCTCGTGATCCCAAAGAAAGTTTCTTCGCAGGAGGAGCATGGGCAAAAGCGGCACTTGGTGGCTTACTCATTGGTGGTCTGACATTGCTCGCTTTCTACCTTGGCATCCACGAGACTGGTTATACTCTGAATTCTAAGGATATTTCTGCAGAAGCCATGACGCATGGACGAACTATGGCATTTGTTGTTCTAGCTGCATCACAACTGTTCTACTCACTTTCGATGCGTCATTTTGATAAGTCCATTTTTGAAGTCGGTATATTTACCAACAAATTATTGCTCGGAGCAATCGCAATGGGTATAGGATTACAGGCATTGCTTATAACCATTCCATTTACTGCTAGAGCGTTCAAAGTGGCTCCCCTTACAATAGCATCGTGGGGAACAGTCATTGGTTTATCCTTGATTCCACTCATACTCGCTGAAATCATCAAATGGGTTCGAAGGTTACTCAAGAAAAGTAAATTAGCTGTTTAAAATAAGAAAGGGTTGTTCCAGAAGAAATTATATTCTTCAGGAACAACCCTTTTTGTTTGAGTTCAAAAAATTAAAAAGCGCCATGTGCCGAAGCACATGACGCCAAGTAAGACTATCTTACTACTGAGATATTCTCAGCTTGAGGACCTTTAGGACCTTGAGCTACTTCAAAAGTAACCGCTTGGCCTTCTTCTAAAGTTCTGAAACCGTCAGAGTTGATTTGTGAAAAGTGAGCGAAAACATCTCTGCCGTCTTCTCCTGTAATAAAACCAAATCCTTTGTCTGAGTTAAACCATTTTACTGTACCATTCATCATAATGTGTACCTCCTAATTTTTTTTCTTAAATCTTGTAATACGAATAACATTCTAATTAGGACGACACGATGAATCTGTACCCTCTATAATACATGTTAATTCTACTTACTATTCATTTAAGCAATAACTTATGATAACACCTATCCAAACTATTGTCAACAGCAATTCACATTTCTTTTTTGAATTGACTTTCAAATCACCAAATGTTATTCTTTTTGTGACACGAAATGTTGCGGGCGCAACAATCAAAAGGAGCTTAATTATGAAGCCATTAATGAAATACATAGGACGTACAGAACGCTGCGGGGTACTGTATCGGGATGAAATGCTCAGTCAATATGGTCTCAATGGGCATCAGCACACTTATATCATCAACATCTGCCAAAATCCGGGAATTAGCCAGGATCATCTCTCTAAAATTATATTTGTAAATAAAAGCAATGTGGCACGTCAACTGTCACTATTGGAAACAAATGGCCTTGTTACAAGAAAAACATCTGAATCCAATCGGAGACAGATGGAAGTCTATCCAACAGAAAAATGCTTAACACTATATCCAATTATATTGAGTATATTAGGAGATTGGAACAAATATCTACTCGATGAGTTCACAGCAGAAGAAAAACAAATGCTACTGGATATGATGGAAAAAGTCATGCTGAGAGCATCAATCAAGCTTGAAGACACCGCTAAAGGAGAATCCAAATGACCAATCTCCGTACTTATCTCAAACCGTACATCCCTAGAATGGCATTCGGTCTCTCCATCAAATTCACCGGCACAATTATGGATTTACTGATTCCTTGGATCCTCGCCTATATGATCGATTATGTCGTACCTCAGGAGCGTATGGAACTCATAGTGATGTGGGGACTGATGATGGTCCTCTGCGCTATCGTAGCCATAGTCGCCAACATAGTAGCCAATAGAATGGCCTCCAGAGTGGCTCGTGATACAACCAGGAAAGTCCGTCATGACCTCTTTTCAAAGATTTCTTATCTATCGAGCAGCCAAATTGACACATTCACTTTGCCATCTTTAATCTCAAGACTCACATCCGATACCTATCACATTCATCACATGATCGGAATGATGCAAAGACTTGGTGTGCGCGCGCCAATCCTACTACTCGGTGGAATCATTGTCACACTCACGCTCGATCCCGTTCTTTCCCTGGTGCTCATTTCCATTTTACCACTAATCGGACTATTAATCTTTAAAGTCTCTACAAAAGGAATTCCATTATATCAGAAGCTTCAATCTTCAATTGATGGAATGGTTACTGTCATAAGAGAAAACATAACTGGTATTCGCGTCATCAAAGCACTGTCTAAATCTGATTATGAAAAAACGCGATATTCCAGGTCCAATGATGATGTCGTGAAAAGTGAGATGACAGTTGGTAAAACTATGGCCATAACGAACCCGATGATGAACCTTTTCCTGAATCTAGGATTGACACTTGTTGTGATCGTAGGTGCATTCAGGGTAAACAGCGGACTTACAAAACCCGGAGCAATCATCGCTTTTCTAACTTATTTCACTATAATTTTGAATGCGATGTTATCTATCAGTAGAATTTTTATTTTATATTCCAAGGGGACTGCGTCATTTAAAAGAATCATTGAGGTTATCGATGCTCCAGAGGAACTCAAAGTCACTGAAGATGATACGATTCCTTCGGATGCTCACGTTTCTTTTAATCATGTCCACTTTTCGTATCACAACCAAAAAGACAATTTGGTAGATATTCACTTTGAAGTGAAAAAAGGTGAAACACTTGGGATCATTGGTCCGACAGGAAGTGGTAAATCCAGCATCATTCAGCTTCTTATGCGCTTTTATGACGTCTCATCAGGTGAAATCAGATTGAATGGCACCAATATCAAAAGCATTCCTCGTGAAAAACTTCATACTAAGTTTGGAATAGTCTTCCAAAACGACATACTTTTTGCTGATACCATTGCGCAAAACATTGCTTTTGGCAGAAATCTTGAAGCAAAGCAAATTTTATATTCCTCAGAGCTTGCACAAGCCGGTCCTTTTATAGATTCCCTCGCAGATGGAATCCACCACACGCTGAGCGTCAAAGGAGCAAACCTAAGTGGAGGTCAAAAGCAACGGATCTTGATTTCCAGGGCTCTTGCTGCAAATCCTGAAATATTGATTCTGGATGACTCATCCAGTGCGCTGGATTACAAAACTGATGCAGCGCTTAGACAGTCGATCAAATCGAATTTCAAGGACACAACTACGATTATAGTCGCGCAGCGCATCAGCTCAATCATGCACGCAGATCAGATCCTGGTGATTGAAGATGGACAAATCATTGGTAATGGTACACATGAGTCCTTGATGAGCACTTGCGAGAATTATCAGGAGATTAGCAAAATCCAGATGGGAGGCATCTTTGATGAAAACAGAAAATAAACCAAAATTCAAATATGCGGTCCTTAAAAGATTATGGAAATATATGTATGGCTATAAGTGGCTCCTGATCCTCGCATTAACACTGACTTTGATCAGCAATCTGCTCGCACTCGTCGGTCCCATGTTGTCCGGATTCGCAATTGATGCGATAGAACCTGGAAAAGGTCTTGTGAATTTCGATCAAGTCAAGTATTTCACAGGATTGATGGTTCTATTCTATGTGTTTTCTTCATTCTTTTCTTATCTACTGGCTTTATTGATGATATCGCTCAGTCAAAAGATTTCATTCAAGATGAGAAAAGATGTCTTTGAAAAAATGGCTGAATTGCCCATAGGATATTTTGATCGTCACCAAACTGGTGATCTCATCAGCCGTTTCACATATGATATTGATACGATCAATACATCATTGTCTCATGACTTGATACAAATATTCACAAGCATCATCACTGTCATCGGGTCACTGGTCATGATGATCATCATTTCTCCGATTCTTGTGATAGTATTTGCTGTGACCATACCGATTTCAATTTTATTCACTAGATTCATGACAGGAAAAGTACGACCACTCTTCCGAAAGAGATCCGCAAAACTTGGCGAATTGAATGGTTTTGTTGAAGAAATCGTCTCTGGGCAAAAGGTCATAAAGGCTTATCATCAGGAAGTCAGTATGATTGAAAGATTTGATGAAAAAAATGACGAAGCTGTTGGAGCTTATTACAATGCCGAGTTTTACAGCAGTACTGTCGGGCCATCCATCAATTTCATCAACAATCTCTCACTCTCACTCGTCAGTGTATTTGGAGCCATCTTGTTTTTATTCAGCCAACTCACACTTGGAAGCGTTTCTTCATTTGTTCTATATTCAAGAAAATTCTCTGGACCGATCAATGAACTTGCCAATATCCTAAGTGAACTCCAATCAGCTATGGCAGCTGCTGAAAGAGTATTTAAACTCATTGATGAAGAACCTGAAACTTACGATATCGAGGGAGCTCATGTATTTGAGGATGTGAAAGGCAATGTCAAATTTGATCACGTGAATTTTGGTTATATTCCTGGACAAACCATCATTGGCGATTTCAGCCTTGAAGTCGAAAAAGGCAGCTTGATTGCCATCGTCGGTCCGACCGGGGCTGGCAAGACTACACTCATCAACTTGCTCATGCGCTTTTATGATCCAACCTCAGGTACGATTTATCTGGATGGAGTAGACATAAAAAAAGCCACCCGAAAAAGTTTGAGGTTGGCATATGCAATGGTGCTTCAGGATACTTGGCTCTTTAATGGTACAATCTACGAAAATGTTGCCTATGGTAAAAAGGATGCTACACTCGAAGAAGTCATTGAAGTCTGTAAAGCTTCCAAAATTCACAACTATATCACTCAATTGCCTCAAGGCTATGATACCATCCTAAATGAGGATGGCATCAATATCTCTCAAGGTCAAAAACAGCTGTTGACTATTGCTAGAGCCATGTTGCTCAATTCAAAAATGCTCATACTCGATGAAGCAACATCGAATGTAGACACGCGAACTGAGCTGCAAATACAAGATGCCATGCACGGGCTCATGCATGGCAAAACGTCTTTTGTAATCGCTCACCGTCTTTCAACAATCCAAAATGCCGATAAGATTTTGGTCGTCAAAGATGGGAATATTATCGAACAGGGTACTCACGACACTCTACTAAAAATGGCCGGGTATTATTCTGAACTCTATTATGCCCAGTTTGCTTAGAGAATTTTATATCGTTTGATTTCAACGACCAACTGTTCAGACAATTGATACAAATTATCTATACTGGAGGTGATTTCCTCAATATTACTGCTCTCTTCTTGAGAGGTTGAATTGAGCTGATCGACCATTACAGCATTTTTATGGGAAAGTGTCTTCACCACGCCGGTGGTTTCAAGCACAGTATTTTGAACCTTTGTGATAGAATCAACATTCTTTCCAAGCATGTCTATACTGGTTATTATCGATTCAATTGAAGTCTCTGTCTGCGTGTATTGTACAAGGGTCTGATCAATGATGGTTCCTGAGGTCTTGATTCTCTCGTGATTTTCACTTGTAATGATATTGGACGAATTGATCTCTTCAGTGACCGCTTTAATGATTTCATCAATCTCACTCACTGATTCAGAGGATTCCTCGGCAAGCTTTCTGATTTCCTCTGCAACGACCGCAAAACCACGTCCTTGTTCACCGGCTCTTGCCGCTTCTATTGATGCGTTGAGAGCCAACAAGTTGGTTTGACTCGCAATATTTCTTATGGTTCCGATAATACTGGAGATCAAACCTGATTTTTCGTAAAGTTCGTTCATCTTAACACTTAAAGTTTCAAAACCTTTAGTAGTCTCATCAAACTGGAGTTTCATGTTTTTGATCTGATTACTCGATGCATTGGTACTCACTTTGACTTCTTCACCCTCATTGATGACTTTGGTGATGGAACTGTTCATCACCTGAACGTCTGACGCCAATTGATCACTTCCATCAGCCAACTGGTCCATCACATCCACTTGTTTTTCAATGTTTTCAAACGTTTCCTCAAGCGTGGTTGTGGATTCTTGTATCATAGCGGAAATGTTGTGTGTGGCATCTTGTACCGATTTGAAATTGATTGAGATATGTTCGCATATTTCCTTGATGTTTGAGATCAATTCCAAATTGTTGGTTTGAAGTCTACCAAGAGATTCCGATAGCATCCCGAATTCTCCACGATATTGCTTATCAATGGAGTGTGAAAGATCATAATCCGCCATCTTATTGCAATTTTCAGCTAAAGATTTAATAGGTCTTAGGGCTCTTGTGATCAATAACCATATAATGAAACCGATCAATACTAAACTGACTAATGCCACAGAAATACATAGAATAAAAATGCTCTGTGTGTTCGCAACGATTTTCGTCACGTTGAAGTCCACACCTAAAAAACCATATACCTCATTTTTATCATTCACAAGTGGGAAGTAATTCGAATAAAGTGTCATTCCCTCGTATTCTTCAAAAGCACCGAATAAAGCTGTTTTGGTCGTCTTTGTTTCAGAGTAGAATTCATGGTATTCACTTTCAACAGGTTCAAACAGATCCGCCATATCGTCTATATCGGTCACACCATCTACGAGATAAAGATAATCACCTGGCTCACCGATCACAATATGCAAGTACCTGGCGTCAGTGGCAGTTCTGAGCGCCACCAAACTTCTTTTCACTTCTTTATATAAAGGGCTTTCCGTGTCGGCTTCTTCAATCAGACTATTTAATGTTCCTTCATCCACAAGTGCGGTCACTGAACTCCAAGTTCCAATTGCAATCTCCTTCATCTGATCATTGATGGTCTTGTTGAGCGCATAAAAATTCAAAGCAAGAATTATCGTTAATAAAATAACAAACGCGAGTAAAACTACACCTACTATCCTTGTTCCAATTCGATCCCTAAAGCGAATCCCGGTCATATGTATTGCCTCCAATATGAGTTTTTAAATTATATTTCATTTTAACCTTTTGTGAAATAAAAGACAACCATACATTTCATATTGATACAGTTCATCTTTTACAAAGCCAACTTTTTTTGCGAACCCTGTTAAAGTGGCGCTATTTGGAAAGCTCATCATGATTTTTTCTATCTCCAAAGTCTTTTGAAAATGATTTAGAAGATATGAAGCATAACCTTTAAATCGCATGTCTTGTTGGGTCCACAACAAATAAACCTTTCCTTTACGATCTGCAATCAAGAAGCTGATCAATTTCTCGTTTTCAAAAATACCATATTTTACTATGCCATCAAGCCCTGAAATATATTCAAAATCATTTTGCCAGTTAACATGTGTGTCGCTGATCCACTCTTTTACACTTTCCATCTGATCAAGTTCGATATCAACTACCAAAGCATTAGTCAATTTTCCAGCCTTTAGTTCTTTTCCCTGGATTGAATAGTAATCCAACTGATAAATCACATGGTAGCCTATTTTCTTATAGAACTGAATCGCTCTGTCATTACCACCGATGACTTCGAGCATTATTTGCTTGCAACCACGAGAAACCGCCATTTCCCTATGCATGTTCATCAAAGTCTGACTGATTCCCTTGCCTCTGAACTCAGGAACGACGCAAAGCCCACCACAACGCATTGTGAGTGCACCTCCATCAAATGGTTTGATCCCCCCGAGCAACAACCCTACCGGCTCATTGCCGTCGTAAGCCACCACAGACAGGTCGAACGCATTCCCTTCTGGTCCAAAGAATCGCTTAAAAAAAACTTGTTCCGGTATATCCACTTTCATGATGTAATCAATGAATCCCATATGAAACGCCTTATGAATATCCTTTTTATCTACCTCTGTCCCCAATTTATATGTAATCATATTAATTTCTCCCCTCCAGTTTGCTCATCAGCATATCCACATAGTGTCTGGCACTCTCATCAGTCATCTCCACTCCCATTATTGCATGGGTATGCATCATGCCGTCCAGTGTAGCCAAAATAACATATCCCATATTGTCCAAATCAAGTTGACTTGACAGATCTCCCCGCTTAACCCCAAGTTTTAGGATCCTTATAAGATCCGAATGAAATTTTGAATACCTACTTTGCGCTTTTTCATTCAACTCAGCATTTCTTGAAACGGTAGCCCAGAACTCAAAAGAAAATCTTGCAGTCATCAGATTTCTTTCATCTTTGAGACTTAGAAGCACAGCTGTAAAATAATTTCTTAAAAATATGTGAATCCCACTGTTCACAGGTATGGAATCCATCAAGCTGCGTCTAGATTCCAATCTTGATTCAGCTATTTCGAGAAAAATTTCCTCTTTACTCTTAAAATAATTGTATATGCCCCCCTTACTCACACCGGATTTGATAACGATATCATCCATTGATGTATCACTAAATCCTTTTTCTGAAAAAACTTGGAAAGCACATTCAATGATATGTGATTTTCTTGAGTTGATGGCTTCATCTGTCAATTTGGGCATGTGTTCCTCCTCGATTTTAATAAAACCGACTGACCGGTTTTTATATATTGTACTCCTGCATGAATGAAATTTCAAGTACAAATCAAAAAAATTATTTCACTGAATCGAAAACATTGAATCTTCACTTAATTTAGGTTAATCTATTCTCATAGCCAATCTTTACCATCTATCTGAACAAAGGAGATCAAATTATGGAACGTATACTTGGAAACAGCTACTTTCTCCCCTCACAAGTCGTAATCGGTGGTTATAAGGTCGGTGATGATTTATTACTGATTGATACTGGCAATGACGACTCCAGTGTACGAAAGGCCATCAGAGATTTTGAGGGCATCAATGTCAAAGCTATTTTCAACACCCACTCACATGCCGATCATTGTGGTGGAAACTCATATATCCAGAGACAGTTTGACGTGATCACCATAGCACCGGAACTGGAACACAGCTTCATTGAACAACCAATACTTGAGCCAACTTATTTATACGGTGCATTTCCACTTAAAACTCTACATAATAAATTTTTACTTGCAAAACCTTCACAAGTGAAGTGGATCATCACTACTGAAACTGAAATCAAAATAGATCTGAATGGTGAATCACACCTGTTTACACTATTACCACTTAAAGGACATTCTCCAAATATGTTTGGTCTTATAACACCTGATGGCATAGCTTATCTGGGCGATGCCCTGATTTCTGAAGCCATGATTGAAAAGCACCCACTTATTTTCACCTATAATGTAGGGGAACATCTAAAGTCCATCGAACGTCTTCGCAACCTGGAAGCAAATGGCTATGTAATCGCCCACGGTGGCGTATATGATCATATCGATCATTTGTGTGATGCCAATATGGAAGTGCTGGTCAGAACCCAAAATTTAATTTTGAATCGTCTTGAAAACAGCTCTTGCACCATTGATGAAATCCATGGATTTTTATTTGATGCCTATAACTTATCGGAAAATGTCCCACAACACCTACTGAACAGATCTGTTGTAAAAGCTCACCTTCAATATCTTGTGGATTTGGAAAAGGTCATTGTACAATCAAAAAAAGGACAACTCATCTTCGAGTTGTCCCAGGGTGATGACAAAGTCATCAAACTGTAGGCTGTAGTAAACGTTCAAAGTCAAGGCACGGATAAGATCCAGTGAAGGCGCGACCTATAGCGTCGTAACTGAAATGGATTTTATCCAGTAACGATGGATTTGGAC
>JAIOSU010000161.1 GCA_021107455.1 Clostridiales bacterium
CTTGGATTCTGTCAGTATTATATTGCTGAGGACACACTCTATTTCATGTATTGTGGAATCAATTATGAACTGCTGAAAACCTATGACACATATTTGAATATGCTTTTTGTCATCATCAGAAGGGGAATTGAGGCAGGGGTCAAGACAATCGATCTCGGTCAAACTACCGAGACCATCAAGCAAAAGCTGGGAGGCAAATTGAAGCCACTATATATATGTCATTATCACAAGAATCCGTTGGTCAGAAGTCTCATGAAAAAAGCCATGCCAGTTCTGGGTTACACAGCACCGACTGTACAATATCACGTTTTTAAAAATGAAGGGGACCCATCATGAGTATTTGGAATCTGTATGAAAAGACCTATGAAGGACTTTGGGTCCAGCATATATCGCTTAGACCGACAAGAAAAGCGGTCATCAGGGCGATCTCCAGACTGCATTTGCCAGAGAACACACTTCTGGATATGAGCTGTGGTACGGGTCAACTGCTTGATGATCTGAAAAACGAATTGCCTGAACTTAAATGTATGGGTGTGGAGCCGTCATTAATGAGACGCACTGCTGTCTCCAAAGGTCATATGGTTATAGAAAGCGATGTGGAAAGTTTCAAGTCCTCAGAAAAATTTGGATGTATCGTGTGTACTCACGCATTTCCATATTTCTCGGATCAGATTGATGCCGTTTCCAGATTTTCAGAGCATACGCATCCAGGCGGGTACTTGATCATCGCTCATGCCGAGACCAAAACCATTTATGATGGCTTGATGTTGATGTTTGTGAAACTGACCACTTCAAAAGCGAAGTATCCGGCTCCTTCAAAGATGATTGAGCTTTTGGAACCTTATTATAAAATATGTGAAGTTGTAAAAATCAATGCTTGGTACGTTCCGAGCATCACGATGTATGTCGCACGAAAAGGTGAGTTATGAAAATTGTCTTATTGCGCCCAAAACCGGATTCAGAGACCATTGGACTTCAGCATGTCATGATTTGTGAGCCGCTTGAACTTGAGTATGTAGGGGCAGTTCTTGAAAAAGATCATCAAGTGGTACTCTATGATATGATTCTTGAAAAAAAGAGCATTGAAGAAATCATTGCTATTGAAACGCCGGACATGGTGTGCATGACCGGTTACATTTCACATGTGAATATCCTGATGGATTACAGCAGTAGGATCAAGCAAATCAATGATAGAATCCTTACTGTGGTAGGGGGCGTACATGCTGAGGTCATTCCGGAGGATTTTGAGAAAGGTTCGTTTGACTACATTATTTCTGCCAAGCCACTGGATCATATCGTATCCATAGCAAATGGCACCACATTCCCGCGGATCATCAATGCAGATAAATCGAGAACATTTGAGTACCCTCATCCCGCAAGACATCTAGTCGACCGTTACAGGAAAGACTACTATTACATGTTTCACAATCCGTGCAGTCTGATCAAGACTTCTTTTGGCTGTCCCTACAATTGCTCATTTTGCTTTTGTAAGGCCATAACGGACGGAAAATATTTCACAAGGCGTATAGAAGATGTCGTTGAGGAGCTAAAAACGATTGATGATGAGGAAATCTATATTGTAGATGACGATTTCCTTTATGATGAAAAGCGTTTGACAGAATTTTGTGATGAGGTTGAAGCGCATGACATCCACAAGAGATACCTGGTATACGGAAGAGCGGATTTTGTCGCCAAGCATCCGGAAATGATGAAAAGACTTAAAGCCATTGGTCTTCGCGCAGTGATTGTCGGGCTGGAATCTTATTCCAATAAAGACCTGGACAGTTACAACAAGAGCAGCCAAATCGGTGTGAGCATCGCTTGCATAAATATGCTTAACGCACTGGATATCGAATGTTATGGGACCTTTATCATTGGGCTGGACTGGAAAACTTCGGATTTCAAGTCGCTTAGACGCTTCATTGTTCAGACTGGAATCCAGTTTGTAAATCTTCAGCCTTTGACGCCAATGCCGGGAACCAGACTTTATGAAAGTACCAGGAAAGACTGGATTGTAGGAGCGGATGATTTCGCAAAATGGGATATGGCCCATTTGGTGCTTCATCCTGAGCATCTATCCATCAGGCGGTATTATTTTGAAATCGTCAAACTGTATTATCAAGTGACACTCAGACCGTTGGTGGTTCGAAGGGCGCTCGGAAAATACCCTCTCAAAGAGAACATCAAATTGACCATTGGCGCGAACAAAGTGATGTGGCAATATATCAAAAGAATAATCAAGGGGCAACCATGAAGAAGAAAATCCTATTGATCCAACCTTCCCCATATGCACCAGATGGGAATGTGATCAAGAAAAAACGACTGAATTTTGTTGGACTCTCACTACCGCTCATTGCGGCATTGACTCCAGACAACTATGAAATGGAACTCATATATGAGACCATAGAAGAAATACCATGGCATACGGAAGCGGAAATAGTTGGCATCTCCTCCATGGGACACGGTGTACACAGAACCATCGACATAGCAAGAGGCTTTAAGGCTCTTGGTAAGACCGTAGTCCTTGGTGGCTACATGGTCAGCCTTTTGCCTGAGGAGGGACTTAAATACGCAGATGCCGTATTTGTGGGCGATGTGGAGACCTCGTGGGGGATCTTTCTGAGTGACTATGAAACCGGATTGATCAAACCCGTTTATGACATGCCCCTTAAAAACTATTCTCCTCCACTTCCTCGATATGAACTGATTGCAAATAAGAAAATTGGGAGTTTCCTACCTGTACAAGCCGGTAGAGGTTGCGTGAACCATTGTTCTTTTTGCTCGGTGGCATGCCTATATCAAGGGCGCTATTTAAAGAGACCTGTTGATGAGGTCATGAGAGATATAAAAGAAGTCAGGAGACTGGGGTACAAACAGTTTTTACTGCTTGATGACAATATTTTCTCAGACCGAGTCTATACGAAAGCACTATGCGAGGCGAATAAACCCCTCAAGATGAAGTGGATGACGCAATGCACTGTGACCATAGGAGACGATGTGGAGCTGCTCAGGCTTATAAAGGACAGCGGGTGCATCGCACTCTCTTTTGGTCTTGAAAGCATCACACAGAGCAGTCTGGATGGCATGGACAAGCCTTGGGCGAAAGTCAGCGAATATGAAAGATTGATTGGGGTGGTCAGAGATGAGGGCATTCAGGTTTCCACAGAGATGGTGGTCGGAGCAGATGGTGACACACTCGAATCCATTAAAAATACAGCCAAATTCATCAATGACCTTAAGATCGCAGTTCCACGTTTTTATATTTTGACACCAATCCCTGGAACACTTTTTTTTCATCAGATGAGTGATGAGAATCGAATCTATAATAAGGACATCTATTCATATAACGGTGCTGAAGCTGTTCACATCCCCAAAAACATGTCACCGCAGGAACTAACGGATGCATACTGGGCGCTTTATAAGGAGGTTTTCAGTTATAAGAACATCATAAAGCGGACGGTTTTTCAAAAGGGATTTTTCGTGAATCCACTTTTGTCAGTTTTTTATCTGTACATCAATCTTTATTATAGGTATCAGATCAATAGGGGAATCACCCCGAATATAATATAAATGAGGAGCGGACATGAAAATTCTTTTAGTCAGACCTTGGGTGAATAAGAACATCACAACTGTAAAGAATTACTTGTTTGGAGAACCCATGGGTCTCGAATGCTTTTCTGCGCTTTTAAAAGAGAATGGCGTGGAGGTGTTACTTGTGGATTTCATGGTGGAGACAAAAGCCGCTATTGAAACTTATCTGGAAAGTTTCAGACCGGATGCGGTCGGCATCACATCACAATGTACTGATGTCGAGAACGTCAAAGAGATTGCAAAAGCAGTGAAACTTTATAGTCTGGCAACCCCGGTTCTGGTCGGTGGAGTTCAAGCATCCTGTTTCCCAAATGCGTTTTTTGTACCTGAAGTGGATTATGTCTTCAAGTCAACCACACGCCAAAACGTAAAAGAAGTTTTAGATGAACTTAAAGGCGGTTCAAATATCGAGCAAATCGAAGGTATATATAAAAAATCACTAGATTATATCAATGAAGGTGAATTTTGCTACAACGAATATGTCGTTCCCGATCGCAGCAGCACTGAAAAATACCGTAAATCCTACAAATATGTTGGATATCAACCCTGTGCCATAGTTCAAACCTCCTATGGATGTAGAAACAGATGCACATTTTGTATACGCTGGAAAATTGAGGGTGGGGAGCTTAGAGAAGTGCCAATCGAAGAAATTGTCGATCAGATTGCCGCTCTAAGTGAGCCTTATGTGATGATTTGTGACAATGATTTTCTGATCAATGCATCAAGACTTTTATCCTTTTGTGACTTGCTTGAAGCCAAAGGTGTCAGAAAGGAATTCATTTGCTATGGTAGTGTGAACAGCATTCTGGAAAAACCGGAACTGATGTCCAGACTGAGGAGTAATGGTCTGGTGGCAGTCATCGTGGGTTATGAAGCCTTCGAGGACAAGCAATTGTCGATTTACAACAAGGCATCTACCATAGATGACAATGAGAAGGCGACGAAGGTTCTCAAAGCAAATGGCATCGCATGTTGGGGGTCGTTCATCTTACACCCGGACTGGACCAAGAAAGATTTCAAAAAACTATTGGATTATCTGGATTTTCTGAAACCTGAACTCGCCACTTTTTCTCCTCTGGTTCCACATCCCATGACGCCACTGTATGAAACGTATAAGGACCGCCTGCTTTATGATGCGGATGACTATGACAAATGGAATTTTGGAGACGTGCTAATTCGTCCATCCAAGATGAGTCTCAAGGCTTACTACTGGGAAGTACTTAAGCTCAGTCTCAAAATCAATGGAAATTTATATAGTGTAAAGTATACTTTAAAAGCATTTCCCATAGCAAACACCTTGAAAATGATTACAGGATTCAATACTTTGTTTGCCATCTACATTAAAAACATGCTGACGAGGCGATAAGATGAAAGTACTTTTAGTGAGACCTGAAATCCCCAATCTATTCAAATATGCGAATTTGATCACTAGTGAACCCCTTGAGCTGGAGTACCTTTATACAGAAATCATAGCCATTGGACATACTGCGATGATTTTTGATGGTGTATTTGAAAAAAAGGAATATTCAAAAGTTCTAGAAGAATTTGGTCCCGATTTGGTTGCCATCACGGGGTACATCACTCAAGAGAATCTGATGAAAACCTATGCGATCGAGGCCAAAAGACACAATCCACACGTTTTGACTATGATGGGTGGTGTTCATGTACAGCTCAATCCCGACAGGTTCAAAGTGACTGGAGTCGATTATATTTTCCGAAGTGAATCCATGAAGTCTTTTAGTGAATTTATGGATGCAATTGCATGTGGAAAAACTACTTTTGAACCTATTAATGGGTTGATGCATAAAGATAGGGATGATTGGATAGAAAATGCTCTATTACCATCGGAAATCAATGAATTACGGATTCCTGACCGTTCACATTTTTATGCCCATATGGAATGGTACAATTATTTGGATCTAGGCTCTGTGGCAACTATAAAAACTTCATTCTCATGTCCTCACAACTGTAACTTTTGTTACTGTACAAATCTTGGTGGTGGGGTTTATAATGCAAGAAATCTAGACCTTGTGATAGAGGAGCTAGAGGGACTTAAAACCGACAATATATTGATTGTGGATGATGATTTTCTCGCAGATATAAGTCGAACTCAGCAGTTCGTGAGAAGGGTCAAAAAATCCGGACTGAAAAAAAACTATATCTGCTATGCCAGAGCGGATGCTGTCGCTGAAAATCTTGAGTTGATCAAAGATATGGCAGAGATAGGCTTCAAATATTTCATTGTGGGGCTTGAAGCCATAACGGATGTGGACCTTAAAAGTTATGACAAAATGACAACCGAGAACATCAACCGCAGATGCATAGAGAATATACACGCTGCAAGCGCCGAGGTTATTGCGCTTATGATGATTTCAAATAGAGCAGTTAGAGATGATTTCAAAGATCTGTACAAATGGGCAAAAAAAAATAAACTCATTTATACGACTGTGTCCATTTTCACACCAATACCGGGAACTCCTCTTTATGAAATCCATAAAGAGGAGATCACCAGCAAGAAGATTGAGCACTGGGATTTTCTGCATTTGGTACTGAAGCCGAAAAACATGAACAAGTTTCAGTTCTATTTTCATTTTGTACTATTATCTTATAAGCTCTATAGACTAGGTAAACAATCCGGTGGTTTCCAGTTTACAAGAAAAATATAAAAAGTGATCCGATTATCTAGATTTCTAGAGTTTCTGATCACTTTTATTATTTTACTATATTTTGCTAGATCGTTCCTTGAGTTCATAGAGGTCGATTCTACGATTCTTAAGAAGTGTGACTGTTCCGGAATGCCTTGAACGTTTGAGCAATTCGAGGTCGACATCCCCAACGATTACTGTTTCGATGTTCGGTGTACATTCCGCCATGATCCCATCTCTTGGAAATGAAAAATCTGAAGGTGTGAAAATTGCAGACTGAGCATATTGGATATCCATGTTCTCAACATGGGTCAGATTGCCGACAGTGCCTGCAATAACCGTATACACCTGATTCTCAACAGCTCTCGCCTGAGCACAGTATCTAACTCGCATATACCCTTGACGCTCATCCGTACAAAATGGAGTAAATATGATGTTTGCGCCTTTTTCAGTAACGATTCTGGCAAGTTCAGGGAATTCAATATCATAACAAATCAAAATTGATATTTTTCCACAATCCGTATCAAAGACTTTTATGGAATCGCCAGTAGTGATGCCCCACCATTGCTGTTCATTTGGTGTGATATGAAGTTTGTACTGTTTGTCAATAGTGCCATCTCTTCGGAAAAGATAGGCGATGTTATAGATTTGTCCACCTTCTTCAACGAAATGGGAACCCCCGATGATATTGACATTATATTTGACTGCGAAATCCGTAAAAATCTGAATGTATTGTTCAGTAAATGTAGTCAACATCTTTATGGATTGTGACGGAGTATCCTGATCCATGAATGATAGCAACTGAGTTGTGAAGATTTCCGGAAACACCACAAAGTCGGATTTGTAGTTGGATGCGACATCCACATAATACTCGCATTGATGTGAAAACTCCTCAAAGGAGTCAATTTTTTTCATCATATATTGGATCACACAGATTCTTACAGGCATTGCCGTTTTAAAATGTTGCTTGCCTTTGGACTGATATTCAATGTTGTTCCATTCCATCAATGTTGCATATTGAAGGGAAGCTTTGTCATCAGGCATGTATTTTTTCATGACCCGTTTCAAAACGAATCCGCTTTTAAGCTGGAAGGAAAGGATTGGATCATAGATATTGAGTGCGGTAACTTCGCGGACATATTCCTTGGGACTCATTTTATCTGCATAGTCCTTGTACCCTGGAATCCTACCACCGATGACTATACTCTTCAGGTTCAACTCTTGAACCAATTCTTTTCGTGCTTCATACAGTCTTCTACCGATTTTCATATTTCTGTAATCGGGATGAACCATGATTTCAATACCATAAAGGTTGTATCCGTCAGGATTGTGGTTTGTGATGTAGCCGTTATCTGTAATCTCATCCCAAGAGTGTTGATCGTTATATTCATCAAAGTTGATGATTAAGCTGGAACTTGATCCAATAATCTCACCATCGTACTCCACACAAATCTGTCCTTCGGGAAAAATCGAATGATGGCTTTCAAGTTGTGAGAGTTTCCATAGCTCCATATTTTTGAAACATTTTTTTTGAAGTTCTATTATGGATTGAAAATCCTCTCTTCTTATCTGACGTATTATTATTTTCTTTTCAAATTTCGATAAATCAATGTTTCCCATATTAACCCCTTTCAAATAGTTCATATGAGCATGTTTACCCAATTTTTAGGCATAATACCCACTTGATTTAAGAGCGGACAAGAAGTATAATTGTTAAAATAAATTAATAAATCTAAAATAGGAGGCGTTATGACCATAAGAAAACAACTGGGGATAGAGTTCGGAAATATTGATCCGACCACAACAAGTGAAGATAGGATCAAATATATAAATTTCAAATTGGCATCTCTTGGCTTACCGATTTATAAATCCAAAAATGTTGATAATGCATCCGGTTCTTATTTCATTGATCTCTTTGATGACATCATCAAGGACTATAAAGAAAAGACCAGAATGGTGGATATTCATGAAGTCGGGATTAACAAAAGAATCAATCAGTTTTTTGAGAACTATTTCAGTGAACTCGATGACGTACCAAAAGTGGTTGAAGATTATTTCACACTGGATCATTATGGACTCGCAAGAGAAATGTCACTCCCCCCTGAGGGCAGTACCTTCTTCAATGAGTACATCAGTAGTTACAGGATTAAACAGGGGGTCCTGAACAACCCAAAAAATGACAGGCGAACAACGAAAGGCTCTTTCCATATAGCTGAAGGAGGCCTTCCAATCCCATACGACAAAAAAGCTGTTCCCAAGGAGGTATTTCTCAAATTATATAATGAAGCAATCAATCCGCCCGAATCTCTCAAAGTCCTCCCTTTTACATCAGAACAAAGTGAGCCTGCGAGAACTTTTGTCTCTTTGATGCTCAAGCCTATAGTGTCTCCGAAGGTGCCTGGAGTATTGGATGAAAAGACTATGGAGGTTCTCTTCATAGCGCCTGGAAGTCTCGTATCCAACCTGGATTTTGTCGAGTCTGTATTTGGGAATGCCGGTGATCCGAGTTATCACAGCAATGATGCCGGACTTGATCTGGACGGATGGTCTGGCCATACAGGATTCATATTACTCGCTCCTCATCTGAGTAAAATGAAAAAAATCGACCTAGGACTTCCACATTATGATATGGCAACGGAAAGACAGAGAAGAGATGGCATGTGTTATAAAGATGAGAGTGAACTTTATAATGAAGGCCAAGCGTTTAAATTGACGTGTCGTGACAAAAGTGGAGTTGCTGTGACTTTAATCGCTGATAATTACTTCGGTTATTCCAAAAAAGAAATCAAAACCCAAATCAGTTTTGCTGCCAATCTTCTGGGCAATGTCGAAGAAGAACACGCCGGTGGAACAATTGCATATCCTCAAAAAAATCTTGGTGAGAACTACACCGCCAAAGAGGACAAAAGTGTCTCCGGGTACACTTTTGATGCAGTCATTAAAGAATTTGGAGACATGATGGATCTTCATGATGATTATTATGGAGTGGACAAAAACAACAAGCAAATCATATACCTCCCTGAGAATGTGGAGATCGATCTCCATAAGACTGAAATCAAATGGTATTATCAGAGCCGCGAAATAACATTAAAACTATCTCCAGCAAATATATATATCCTTCCAAACGGTGAAAAGATCCATATGGAAAAACATCCTGCCGCACCTGCTTGGAAAATGGTCGGAACAGCTGCTGAAGGGACATTTTGTCATAAACCATGCACCGTGTCGGGAGGAGGAAAATCAGAGATATCCAAATCCATCAGCAATTCCATAATATATGGTACTTATTATGTTCATGATCTTGCTAAAGACCTTGATAATGTAGAGCGGATTTTCAATTATGATTACAGGAAGCGTTGGAGAGACTTTCCAAACCGCGAGAGACCATCAAGGCCTATACTGTCAATAGATAGGACACTTGGATCAGTCATCAAACTGTTGTCCCCATCACCAGCTTATACTGATGAGTTCAATGCGTACCTTGAGGCTATTCCAAACCACGTCAAAGCACTCGTATTCATGATAAAAAGGTTTTATCGTCAGTCGTGGGGCAATGACTGGAGGAAACACTTTACTGTAGATCATATCAATGGAAAACCTGGAAATGAGATCAACTTCAACAACAGGAGAATCAGACCGAGTTATTTGAGAGTCGGTTTTGAAAATGACGATGCATGGCGAATTTTCAAACTCAGAATTGACTTCATGCCTAGTGAAAAGATCCAAATGGAAGATGATGTCACAGCTTCGGTTCTTATACCATCGAGACAATTGTCACATCTCAATCCACAATATACCAATGGCAGTTACAAGTTCTCCACCAATTGTGAGTATAGATTTTTCCAAAGACCGGATGAGGCTATCAACAAAGGGTACGACAAACAAGCGGAAAGAGATCTTTCCAGTAAAAATCTTTTCGCAACAAATTATCAACCGCTGACAAAGACTGATGTTAAAGCCATACAGGATGATGTTATGGGGTACATTGATTATACTCAACCTGTGAGAACTCATATAGAAGAATTCCTCGCAGGGGATGACGAGTATTGCGTGGTTTCATCAGAACCTAGAATCGTTGACGGCAAACCGAGCAAGAATCCAAGATATCTGGAACACCGATCGGATTACATCGATCCTCTCAAAACTTATGTTTCTCATATGGGAGTAAGACTTGCGAGGAAAATACCTTTGGATAAGCCCGTTTTGATGCCAGTGAATGCGATTCTTGCTGGAAGAAGAAATAATCCGCCTGGGATGGAAGGCGACAAGAAAATATTGCCACTAAGTGTGTATAACCCAATTCATTATCAGGAATTGCCAGAGCTTTTCATGGATTTCATCAGCAGTTTGACTGGAAAGTCTCCTTCTACGACAGGTGCTGGTTCAGAAGGTGCACTCACAAAAGCCCCATTCAATATGTTGTTACCGATCCACGATGTCAATAACGCCCTGCTTTCCTATATATTGGGTGACTATGCAGTTTTCACAACACCCGCAGGCCACATTGGCGCTGGTGTGAAAGTCGATCATGACATTTCAATTTTGGTGCCGGAAATCTGGTCTAGATTGTCTGAAGAGGAGCGTAGGCCAGAGAACTTGATCCAAGAAGGCGCATTTGAGAAAATAAAGGATTTCACATATGAAGGAATTCATGTCCCTGCCAGCAGACTCGGTTACAGGATGACGGAAGTGTTTTCCTACAAATATCTGGGTAAGATATTTGACGAACCTCAGACAGTTTTCAATGAAGATATTTTAAAACCTGAAACGCAAAGTATGGAAGCTTTTGTAGATGGTGTCATCAACATATCAAATGGACATAAGAAAGCGGCGCTGGACTACTTTGAGGATGGAAGCATTGATTATGCCATACCGCCACTTAAAGCACTTTTGAACATCATGGCATATGGAGCATATGATGGACATTCCATTGAATCAAAAGAAGTCCGTGGACTTTTTGATAAAAATGTCGTGCTCTCCAGCGAGTGGTATGCGAAGAGACTAAGAAACAAGCAACTTATTGATATTGGACTGATTCAGAAGAAAATTCGAAATCTAGAGGATTTTGTTGCTGACCCAATCAACAAATCTGTTATCAAAGAGTTTCATTATGATGAAAAACTCGTACAGGCTAGAGAATATTTAAAACATATCGAGTCCGATCAATACCTTGAATCTCTTGTTGGCACTATTGGGGCTGATGATGCCACACTGAACTAAAATCTAAAAACAACTTCACTTGACGGTGAAGTTTTTTTTGGGGGGTATGATATACTTAAGACGTACGAGATTATGATTCAAAGGAGGTTCAATTTGATAGTGGAAAAACTGAGTGAAGAGCGATTGGAAGAGTTCAAAGCTTACCTCTATAAATATCGTTATGTACACGATGAGTCGTTTCTATATGACGAAGACATTGAAAAGTTTAAAATCAGCCGAGAAAATCCTACTGAACTACTCATCGAAGACAACAGAATCACCGGTGTGCTTTCGTTGATGTGCGGAGAGTATTATTTGGCAGGTAAAAAAGCCAGAACAAGAATATTTCACTGCGAGCGGACATCTCTTGAGTCGTACTAAACTCTGATGGAATCCGCATTGCCAGTGGACTATCCCATTGAGCGAATTGAAATGTTTATCCCGGAAAAGTTAGATCTAGTCCAGTACATATTGCATACCTTAGGATTTTCTAGTCAGAGAACCTCTTATGTAATGGTCCGAAAAGACAAACCTATGGTGAAAGCCAATTTCCCGGATGGTTTTCGCCTCAGACCTCTCAGAAAAAATATGGATGAAGGCGCATATGCAATGGTCAGGAATGAAGCATTTAAAAATTTGTCCGGTTCACAGACGCCAATTACAATTAAAATGGTCATGGATCAGAATGAGGACAGTGTTCTCTTTAAAGAGGGAATGCAGATTTTATGGTATGGAGAAAATCCAGTTGGAGTCCTTAGAATGCTCAAAGAGTCAGAAGAATCCGGTGACTACAGTTTTGTGGCTCCAATAGCATTATTGCCTGAGTATCAAGGTAAGGGACTGGGTACTGAGCTTTTGAAAGCTGGTATTGAATTAGGACAAGACAATGGACTTTTAAATACAATGTTGGTGGTTAATGCCGAAAATGAACAAGCTCTTTCTTTGTATATGAAGAATGGGTTTGAAGTGGATTTGGCTGTAAATTGTTTGACACTGGAGGTGTAAGTATGACTTTTGAAAAACTTTATGTAGGTGGAAAATGGATCCCTTCCGACTCGAAAGAATGGATTGAAGTTGAAAATCCAGCAACAAGGGAGATAATTGGAAAGGTTCCGAGAGGAAATGCTGTAGATGTGGATCTTGCAGTCAAGGCGGCTTCACAAGCATTTAAGGAATGGTCAGATACGACGGTTGAAGTGCGAATTGGCTATATGGAGAAGGTGCTGGACTACATGTTGTCTCAAAAGCAAGTTCTAATCGATCTTGAAACACAGGAGCTTGGAGCACCAATCAAATGGGCGGAAAGGGCGCATGTGAATGGTCCGATTGGAAGGCTTGAAAATTATATCCGTTTGATCAGAAACTTTGAATTTGTGACTGAGCTGAAACATGCCAAGGTCGTCAAAGAACCTATAGGAGTGGTGGGGTGCTTGACTCCATGGAACTATCCACTTGGACAGGTCATGCAAAAAATCGTTCCTGCAATCCTTTGTGGAAATACAGTTGTTTTAAAACCTTCACAAGTTGCGCCTCTATCCTCTGGAGTACTAGCAAAGGCATTCGAATATGCCGGTGTGCCCGGTGGTGTCTTCAATTTGGTGACAGGGCGAGCAGGTGAGGTGGGCAATGCACTTGCACTTCATGAGAAAGTAGATATGATTTCATTTACCGGATCTACAAAAGGTGGAAAAGAAGTCGGAAAACTTGCGCTTGATGGAGTGAAGAAAATCGCCTTGGAGCTCGGTGGAAAATCAGCCAATGTGATTTTAAAAGGTGCTGACTATGAAAAAGCTGTCAAAACTGGACTCAGTTCGTGTTTTGATAACACCGGACAGACCTGTGCGGCTTTGACACGAATGCTGGTACCACAAGAGGAGCTCTCCAGAATTGAGGCGATGATCATAGAGTATTCCAAAACATTCATTGTGGGCGATCCGAAGCTTGAAACCACACATATTGGTCCTCTTGCCAGCTTGAAACAATATGAGAAAGTGAAAGGATATATTGAATTAGGAATCAAGGAGGGAGCACGGTTGATAGTCGGAGAAGTTCCAGGAGCAATAGAAACAGGGTATTTTGTCAATCCTTGTGTGTTCACTGATGTGAGAAATGATATGAGAATTGCACAAGAGGAAATATTTGGTCCTGTTATTTGTGTCATTCCATATGATTCCATTGAAGAGGCTATTGAAATATCAAATGATACGGTTTATGGCCTTTCAGGTGCGGTATTTGGACCTAGTGATGACGCTAAGAGAGTCGCAATGGCCATGAAGACGGGTTCAGTCTATATCAATGACGGAAAAAGGGATATTGATGCGCCTTTTGGCGGCTATAAGCCATCGGGAATTGGTAGAGAAGGTGGAACCTACGGTATTGATGAGTTTCTTGAAATTAAAGCAGTTTTTGATGAAGAAAGTAAAATCGTAGCAATTGACTAGTAAGAGGAGATAAGCGGTGATCGACAACTTTTTATTCAGTTTAAGTAGCGCTTTGCCAATATTCTTCGTTATGATTATAGGCTATTACCTAAAACGAAGGGCAATCATCAATGAACAATTCGTTAAAGCTGCAAATATGTTGGTTTTTAACGTAGCATTACCAGTAAAGATATTCAGCGATGTTTATAGTACATCTTTTGAAGAGTATTTCGACATCCGTTTTGTGATGTTCATCATAATAGGCACTATTGTCAGCGTAATGATTTCATGGGTGACGGGAGCGCTGTTGATCAAGGATAGGAACAAACTTGGTGCCTTCATCCAAGGTTCTTTTAGAGGGAATTTCCTATATATCGGACTTTCCTTAATGGAAAATGTCACTGGATCCATTGGACTGAAGGCACCCCTTGTCATCGCACTGATTATCCCACTTTATAATATTCTTGCGATTGTCGTGCTGTCATTTTTAGAGGTGGACAGACAGTCAAATGTCAATCTGAGAGGTATAGTCAAAAATATCGTAGGCAATCCGATGATCATTGCAGTTGTTTTAGGCATGGTCGTCTCACAATTCGGACTGAATTTGCCGCTCATCATGACCAGAACTATGAGCTATTTTGAAGTAGTTGCAACACCACTTGCCTTGATTGCAATTGGTGCATCATTCAAATTTGGAAATATGAAAGGCAACCTGAACACAGCACTACTCGCCAGCTCATTAAAATTGATCTTATTGCCTGCACTTGCTGTCATATCCGCTATAGCATTGGGCTTTGGCAATGAGGACGTATTCTTGATTTATATTCTGTTTGGCGTCCCGACCGCCACAATCTCATATGTTGTTACGGTTGTCATGAAAGGGGATCATGACCTGGCATCCAATATTATAATGGTATCAACGCTTCTTTCAAATGTTTCTATGACATTATATGTCTTTATCTTCAAAACTATGGGATATTTGAACTAAAAAGTTAAATTTGTTTTACGAAACTATGAACTTTAATTAAAATATTTTTTGTAACATGTTGTAGCAATTTGTCGGAATATGTAGGATGAATGATATATCGTTAGTATACCGAATGTATTTGTAAGAGAACATGAATGACAAATGATGCAATTTGTTATTTGAAATCTTGCAAAATAGGTAATTGGGGTATCTATATTAATGATTTAAACAGGAGGAAAGTATGAAAAAAGCATTTTCGTTATTGATGGTATTGATTTTATCGTTCTCACTTTTGGCAGGTTGTGCCAAAGAACCTGAAGCAGTTGTAGAGACACCTGCTGAAACACCTGTTGCAGAAGAACCAGCTACTGAAGAACCTGCTCCAGTTGAAGAACCAGTTTCATTTGACAATTTATTTGTCAACATCGGAACAGGTGGTACTGCAGGTACTTACTTCCCACTTGGCGGAGCATTTGCAGAAATTTGGAACCAAAATATCGATGGCATCAACGCTACTGCACAAAGTACTGGCGCATCTGTTGCAAACATCAACCTTTTGATGGATAAAAAAGTAGAAGTTGTCATAGTACAAAATGATACAGCTCTCTATGCATATGTTGGCGAAAAAATGTTTGAAGGACAAACTTTTGAAGGCATCAGAGGCCTCGCTACATTATACAGTGAACCACTTCAAATCGTTACAACTGATCCTAACATCAAAACAGTAGCAGACCTTAAAGGCAAAAGACTTGCTGTAGGCGCTATCGGTTCAGGTGTTGAAGCCAATGCTAGACAAATCATCGCAGCGGCTGGAATGGATTTTGAAACAGATATCGATGCTAAATTCTTATCATTTGCTGAAGCTTCAGCAGGTCTTAAAGACAAGCAAGTTGATGCGGCTTTCTTGACAGCTGGTATTCCAACAGCGGCAATCCAAGACTTATCAGCACAAAACGATGTGTATATAGTTGCAATCGAAGGCGATATCGCTAATACACTCAAAACAGACTACAAATTCTTTACTGATTACGTAATTCCAGCAAACACATACAAAGGTCAAACTGAAGATGTTCAAACACTTACAGTTAAATCTATGCTTTGTGTTTCTACAGAAATGAGCGATGAACTTGCATACGAACTCACTAAGCAAATCTATCAGAATCTTGATCGTGTTGAATTGGCTCACAACGTAGGTAAATTCATTACTCTTGAAACTGCACTTGAAGCTATGCCAGTTCCAGTACACCCAGGCGCTCAAAAGTTCTTTGACGAGCAATAGAATTTAATGAATTAGAGATAGAGAGAAGGGAAGATTTGTTTAGAAGAATTGTCATTGCGATACTTGGTCTTATGTTGCTTTTGTTGTTGGTTTTCACTGGACTTCAGGATAGAACCGTGCTTGTAATTGAAGAACAGTCTTCGGGGATTCAGCATGAGCTCTATCCCCTCGATGACCAATTTGTACTGAGCTATATTCATTCGGTACTGCTGACACCAGTAGATGAACATTTTATCATAACGGAAGACAATGCTTTGATACTCCAAAAGACTGTTTATGAGTCTTTTGGAGTAGGACTTCCCTATGAACAGATCAGTGATGCGGATTTTGAAATAATTGATGGTAAGTTTATTTTATATTTAGAGCGGCAGTTTGAAAGCTTGAATATGATTATTTCACCAATACTGAAACATAGTATTACTGTGAATGGTGAAATTTTTCAGTTCAATGATATGCTTGAAATTAAAGATCAATCAATCAAGATATATACAATAGATAGGAAAGTCTTTAAAATTGGCAACTATTCGGTTGTCTTATAGGAAGGAACGGTGTCATGTCTGACTTGAATTTAAAAAAACAAACAGATGTAGTGTCAGAAGGCTCCCCGGATGACCTGCTCAGAAAATATGACAAAGGTTCGGATTTTAGGGTTTTAAGTGGTTTGCAAGGAAAGTTGATCATCGGTCTTCTCGCTTTGTTTTCATTTTTTCAGCTTTATACAGGAATATTCGGAATAATGGATGCTATGCTTCAACGTTCGATTCACCTTGCGTTTGGTTTGACCTTGGTATATCTTTTATATCCTTCTAGGAAAAAGTTTTCAAGATTCAAGCTCCATCCGCTGGATGTCGGTCTGGCGATACTGGCTGGATCAGTATGTCTTTATGTATACTTTAATTATTCCGAGCTGGTATTTAGAGCGGGTAGAGTTACAACAACCGATATGATCGTGGGACTTATAGCTATATTTTTAGTGCTTGAAGCAGCGCGTAGAGTCATTGGATGGCCAATGGTTATTATTGCGATAACATTTATTGGATATGCACTTTTAGGACCAAAAATTCCAGGACCATTAGCGCACAGAGGTGTGGCTATGGATGACTTGGTACAACACTTATTCTACACTACTGAGGGAATCTTCGGTATTCCGATCGGTGTTTCATCTACATTCATATTCATGTTTCTTTTGTTCGGTGCTTTTCTCGGTAAAACCGGGATGGGTGAGTTTTTTATTGATATTTCAAATGCTATTGCTGGTTCCGCTCCAGGTGGACCTGCAAAAGTTGCAGTTATTTCCAGTGCGACGATGGGAACATTATCGGGAAGTTCGGTAGCCAATGTTGTCGGTACAGGAAGCTTTACAATTCCAATGATGAAAAAATTAGGATATAAACCAGAATTTGCAGGAGCAGTTGAAGCTACTGCCTCAACAGGTGGCCAATTGATGCCACCTATCATGGGAGCCGCAGCGTTTCTGATGGCTGAATTCACAAATATTCCGTATGTCACTATAATTGCAGCAGCAGTAATTCCAGCTGCGTTATACTATTTTGGCGTATGGGCTGGTGTCCATTATGAAGCCAAAAAACAAGGACTTAAAGGAATGTCCAAAGAGGAATTGCCTAAAGCGGGAAAAGTCATTAAAGAGAGAGGGCATTTGATGCTCCCGATCATTATTGTCATTTACTTCCTTGTTTCTGGATACACTCCAATTAGAGCTGCTCTCGGTGCTATTGTTGCGGCGATTTTGGTTTCTGCAATCAAAAAAGAGACAAGGTTATCACTTAAGGATATTTTTGCAGGACTTGTCGAAGGTGCTAGAAGTGCTCTTACCGTTATTGCGGCTTGTGCGACTGCCGGTATCATAATCGGTGTGGTTACTCAAACAGGTCTTGGTCTTAAAATGGGCTCTTTACTTGTTAGTGTCGCTAATGGGAATCTGTTCTTGACACTTGTGTTCACGATGATCACTTCGCTGATTTTAGGTATTGGTGTTCCAACTACTGCGAATTATGTTATAACAGCTACAATTGCGGCACCTGCATTATTGTTACTTGACGTCCCAATTCTAGCAGCTCACATGTTTGCGTTCTATTTTGGAATCATCGCAGATGTTACGCCACCTGTTGCACTTGCGGCAGTTGCGGCATCAGGGGTTGCCAAGTCAGAACCAATGCGCACGGGGATTCAAGCCTCGCGGCTTGCTATTGCGGCATTCATTATCCCGTATATCTTCGTCTACAGTCCGGAGTTATTGTTGATTGATGTAACCATAGGCCACTTGATCTTCATACTGGTTACTGCAGTCATTGGAATCATTGCTGTGGCTTCAGGGTTGACAGGTTACTTCCAGACAGAGATGAATCCAATAGAGAGAATTTTCTTCATTGTTGGGGGTGTAATGCTGGTAACAACAAGCCCGATTTTCAATGCCATTGGTGCTGCTTTACTCGGAATCGCTATCTTTACACAGTTTAAAAAGAAAAAAGCGGCGGTTTTGGTACAAGCTTAATTAGCCTTCTTAAAATTCAATAAATTTTGCATTTAATAATGCGCAAAAGCCAAATTGTATCTGTCCTTTCGGGAAGATCCAATTTGGCTTTTTTCTTTTGGTAAGTTATAAATTGATTTTATAGTCCTTGCATGAGGAATGGCATCATTTGCATCATTTCACCGATTCCGTTAAGGATTTCAGTACGTTCAGCTTCTGGCAACTGCTGGGCATTGACTTCAAGATCGGTCATCAAAGAGTTGAAAGCTTTGCTTCCCAAGATATTGGAATATGCGTTGGTGATTAGAGTTTGGGCAATCTCGGAAGTCTTTTGGTCGTCTTCCATGAGCGATTTAATGTCTTCTGTGTTTTGGGTTTCAATGGAACTGATAACTACATCGCCATCGAAAGCGTTATAAGTATAGATTTGTTTCATGCGGATAAATGCTGAAAGCATATCGATTTCCATTGCTCTGATCAGATTGTTCGAATCTATCTTTATAAGCAGGTCATAGTTCATCGATATTCCCATGTCATCATATTCTGTGCCAATTGTACTATAGGAGTTGATCATCTCATCCAGCATTTTGTCGAACTCTTCATCGTAACTGGCTTTCAAAGATGATTGCATGGATTTCGCTTCTGATTCGGTCATGGAGAGTTTCAGGTAGTCGCCTGATTCTACAAAAGTGTCAACGACTTTGTATACACGGTCCTTAATTAGTGCTTGCATAGCTTCGTCATCCTTGAACATGACAATGAGTGTTTCCATTTTTTCGAATAAAACCTTCATGTCTACAGGTAAAAGATATTGATCCACTTTGTGAGTGCTCACCTTACCGTCATATGTGGTTTCAAGTGTTCCATCCTCGAGTTTCGTCAATGACTCTTCGAGATACTCCATAAAAAAGTCTTCATACTGCTTGAAATTCTTCTCAGCTGATTTGTAGAGAGCATCATCATCTTCATAGATGATGGCCAAATATTGGTTGAAGTCCATTTGATCTGCTTCACTTTTCATATCATATGAGAACATGCGATCAAACAGTTGCTCTGAACCGAATGCTATGGTCCAAGGCTCAAAGATCATACTCATATTGAGCAAGGGATCATTCTTATAATTCATAGAGATATCATAGTCCATGTATGTAGGAAATGTCGACTGGTCACGTGCATAGGTCATATCATAGACTATTCCAAAATTGGTCAGTATGGAATTCATGTAATTGGCCATTGCCGTAGGATCTTCTGAAAACTCAAATATAGCCAGTTCCTCAGCTGCAGCTTCATCGACAGACATGGTCATGGTAGCTGTAGCATTGGTTTTTTCAACTTCTCCGGTTTTCTTCATAGCATAAAGTACATGTGTGGCTGGATTCATTTCAGCTAACTTTCCGACGATAAAAGGTGTGGCGAAGGCTGCTCCCGCCGCAAGGATGATGACGATTATGGCTGCTATATAACTTTTTTTCACGATAAGTTCTCCTTTTTGTTTTTATTTTATTCTAACATTATTATAGCAATAAAAAAAACTTTAGTAAAATGTTACAAAAATGTCTTAAAGGATTGCAGTGACACCATTAAAACTATAGAATAATACCATGAGACCCATAACAATTATTTTATATGTACAAGAGGAGGCGCAATTTGAAAAGAAAAATTTCTATTTTGATGGTATTGGTTCTAGTACTTGGCTTAATGCCCGCATATGCTTCGGAATATGTGATTCAATCCGGTGATATGTTATGGAAAATTGCAAAGGACCATGGCATGGATTATGAAACTTTAGCCAAGGTCAATGGGATTGAGAACCCTAACCTGATTTTCGCAGGAGACAAACTCAATGTCAATTTGGTTAAAAAGATTGATTTGTTGACAACCAATGATTTCCACGGCAATTTAGTGGGTGGTTATGAATCAGGTGCGGCGAAACTAGCAGCATATATCGAGTATTATGCATCGATGAATGAAGAAGGCACAATCATTTTGGATGCCGGTGATTCGTTCCAAGGTACTCCGATGTCCAATTTACTTTACGGTGCACCAGTTGTAACATTTTTCAATGCGGCAGGATACACTGCAACAACTGTCGGTAATCATGAATTTGACTGGGGAATTGAGACTGTTATAGAGACTATGGAAGAAAACGGAGCGAAATATCAACTGTTGACTTCCAATGTTTATAAAGATGGTGTTTTGGCGTCTTGGGCTACACCATACATGATCAAAGAAGTTGATGGGGTCAAAGTGGGAATTATCGGAATGTCCACTCCTGATACAGCAGTTACGGCACACAAGGATTTTGTTGGAGAATATACTTTTGAAGATCCGATTGAGATCGCAACAGCACTTGTCCCTGAACTTGAAGCGAAAGGTGCCGAGCTTGTAATCGTATTATCACATTTACCGGCTTATCAAGATTTTGATACCATGGAAATCACCGGTGAATTGGTTGATTTTGCAAATGGCGTTTCAGGTGTTGATGCTGTAATCGGTGGTCACTCACATAATACTGTAAATGGCATGGTTGCAGGTATTCCTGTGGTTATGGCAAACAAAAATGGTCGTCAAATCGGCAACATCACTTTATACTATGACACAGTTAAAGATGAAGTGGTAATCAGTGAGTCAAAGGCGATTGAAGTCAGAAAAGGTGAACTTGAAATAGAACCTATGGCTTCCATACAAGAAATGGTAGATGCGTACAACGCTGAACTTGCACCTGTATTTGGTGAAATTGTTGGTGTTATGGCATCAGACCTCATAAGAGACTATAATACAACTTCTGCAGCGGGTAACTGGTTTGCAGACGTCTTAAGAGAAGGCAAGGGAGCGGATGTAGCATTTACAAATGCTGGTGGTATCCGAATCGATGTCATGGCTGGTGATGTGACAATGGAAAAAGTGTTTGAGATTATGCCATTTGACAATACTCCGGTCACTACTATCATGACTGGCAAGGATATCCTTGATGTACTCGAGCAAGGTGCGACGCTTTCCAAAGGTATGATCCAAATTTCAGGACTTACATTCACATATGACTCATCAAAGCCAGAATACAGCAGAGTAGTTGAAGTTGTAATGGCTGATGGTACGATGCTTGATCTTGAAAAAGAATATTCGGTTGTAACGAATGATTTCTTGGCAGGTGGACAAGACAACTTTAAGACATTAGGCAATTTTGAATGGTCAAATCCTTATAGCGAACCACTTTTAAGAAATCTTCTCGCTGATGATTTGAGAACTAAGGGAACTTATACACCAGATAACACATTGAGAGCTGTTGACATTGCAAAATAGCAATCATATTAAGATAAGAGTATGCTGTAGAGCATGCTCTTATTTTTTATAGCGTAATGGCGTCCATCTTCGGGTATTTATTGATACAGTTCAACTGGAATGCTATAATTATTGGCAACAGGTGAATAACGGAGGTAGAGATGGGACAGCAAATTATAGTTTTCACAGTCATAGCAATTGCAATGCTTCTGTTTATTGATGGTAGAATCAGATATGATTTCGTTGCGCTTTTAGGATTGCTTGTATTGGTTATCACTGGTGTGATAATGCCAGAAGAAGCATTTTTAGGATTCAGTCATCCTGCTGTAATCACAGTTGCTGCGATATTGGTGATCAGCAGTGCACTAGTAAAGACTGGTGCGATAGATTATTTAGTTATTTTACTCAATAGAGGTACCCAAAAAAAATCTGTAAAGCTACTCAGTTTGATGCTTGTAACTGCAATTATTTCGGGATTTATGAACAATGTTGGTGCACTTGCGCTTATTATGCCAATTGCTATCACTGTAGCAAAAGATAGTAAATTACCACCTTCATTATTTTTGATGCCAATTGCCTTCGCATCGTTATTGGGTGGCATGATGACAGAAATCGGAACACCTCCCAACTTGATTATTTCCATATATAGAACAGAGGCAGGTATGGAGCCATTCGCTTTTTTTGATTTTGCACCTGTCGGAATTGTGATGGTTATTATTGGAATCCTTTATATGACTCTTATCGGATGGAGATTGATTCCTCATAGACGGACAAGCAAAAACGAAAAACTTTTTGATATTGATGAGTATTTGTCAGAAGTCTTGGTATCAAGCAACTGTAAAATGATAGGAAAAACATTACGAGATTTCTATACAGTTTATAAACTTGAAATCAACGTTATAGGGATTATTCGAAATGGACGGAAAATAATTGCTCCACTCGCTAATGAACAACTTATTATTGGTGATATTCTTATTTTAAAGGCTCTTCCTACCGAGTTGGTTGAGTTGGTTGAAAAAACTGGTATGACGCTCAAAGGCGCAAAACTGGATGAATTGGGTTCAGGTGAGGAATTTACGATAAAGGATTTAGCTTTGGTGGAAGTTGTACTTAGAGGGGATTCACCTTTGATAGGAAGAAATGCTGTGGAAACCCAGCTTAGAAATAGATTCAATATCAATCTGGTTGCAGTATCCAGAAAGGGAACATCTTCCATAAGAAGATTGAAGTCGTTTAGATTCAGATCGGGTGATATTTTGTTGATTCAAGTTCCAGAAAGTATGCTACAGGATACATTTTCAAAATTGAGATGTTTGCCTCTGGCAGAGCGTGGTGTTTCAATCAAAAACAACAAATCCAAGATGAAACAGTATCTTGCATTAGGAATTTTTATAACGTCAATAAGTTTGACCACATTCGGTGTTCTCCCTGTACAGATAGTATTTACATTATCAGCACTTTTGATGGTTTTATTTAAAATTATCAATGCAAGGGAGTTCTATGATGCGATAGAGTGGCCTACAATCATAATGCTAGGTGCTTTCTTACCAGTGGGTGGAGCACTTCAAAGCAGTGGCAGTTCAGATACGATTGCGAATTTTCTGGTTCAGGTTTCTATGAATTTTTCACCACTTTATACGATAGTTGTACTGATGACATTGACTATGTTGTTGACGAATCTAATCAACAATGCTGCAGCAGCTGTTTTGATGGCCCCGATAGCGCTAAGTTTAGCATCATTTATGGGAGTATCTTCGGATCCGCTTTTAATGAGTGTCTGTGTAGCATCTTCATCAGCATTTTTGACACCAATAGGTCACCAATCCAATATGCTTGTCATGGGACCAGGCGGATATCAGTTCAGAGATTATTGGAAGGTTGGTTTGCCTCTTTCAATATTGGTCATTATTATAGGAGCACCCTTGATTGTATTGGTATGGCCGTTTTAATCAAATTACTGTAAGGAGATATGAACGATGAAGCAAATGCGTATCACAGATTACGGTTTTAAAATCGGAAGGTATCCAAAAGGAAAGTTGAATAAAATCACAGACGTCCACGGGGTCAAAGTAGGGCATTTTACTGTGGATACCAATCAAAATAAAACTGGTGTGACAGTCGTTATTCCGTGTGAAGACAATCCGTTTGTGACCAAACTCACAGCGGCCGCGCACGTGATCAATGGCTATGGGAAAAGTACAGGTCTAATGCAGATTGATGAGCTTGGAGTCATCGAAAGTCCCATTTTTTTAACCAATACTCTCAACATAGGACGAGTGCACGACGCTGCAGTTGAGCTTATGGTTAAACGATGTGCGAGAGATAACGTGGAATTAAAATCATATAATCCTATTGTGTGTGAATGTAATGACGCATATTTGAATGATATCGTTCATCGTGCAGTCGGTGAGGAAGAAGTGTTTTCAGCTTATGAAGCAAGTGTTGTCGACTTTGTTGAAGGGGATGTTGGAGCAGGAAAAGGGATGTCTTGCCATCAACTTAAAGGCGGTATCGGTTCTGCTTCAAGGCTTATGGATATTGAGGGTATAACCTATACTATTGGAGTGCTTGTACTTTCAAATCACGGGTCATTGGAAGATTTTATGATCTCAGGACAGCCTTTTGGTGCAAAGATCAAAGCAATTCAAGCTACTGAAAATGAAGTGGAGAAAGGCTCAATAATAATTGTTGTCGCGACGGATTTGCCAGTTTCAGACCGTCAACTCAAGCGTCTGATTAAGCGTGTGCCTATAGGTCTCGCCAAAACCGGTTCATATATGGGACACGGTAGTGGAGAGGTGGTAATTGGTTTTACAACTGCCAATCGCATACCTGAAAAGGGCAATTATATGATCGACCTAATTCAAGATTCGAACCTGGACGGTCCGTTTCATGCACTTGCAGAGGCAGTTGAAGAAGCCGTTCTAAATTCTATGATTTGCTCGGATAGAACTGAAGGTTTTAATGGCAATGTCAGAGAGAGTCTGAAGGCATATATTGAAGACTTGAGTGAACAGAAAGAGGGATGAGATGCCAAAGTCTACATTTTTTAACATCAGCATTGATAAAAGAAATGAAATATATAATGCGGCATTAGAAGAGTTCTCGTCATATGGCTTTGCAGAGGCCAGTTTGAATAGGATATGCAAATCCAGTTCAATAGCAAAGGGGAGTTTCTACCAATATTTTAATGATAAGTTGGATTTATACACTTATTTGTTGGAATCTGCCACTCAGACTAAATTTCAATATTTCGAAGAAACGATGAAGGCACTTGAATCGTTGGATTTCATTAATCAAATCAAGAGTTTGTATCTTAGTGGCGTGACTTTTTCAATGGAGAATCCAAGACTAGCTCAACTGTCGGAGAGGTTTGTTGAGGAAAAACCAGAACTGAGACAGCACATACTGGAAGAAAATGAATCAAAAGCATATATGTTTTATGAGTCACTAATTGAAAAGGCAAAGTCAGGTGGAAGTATTCGTAAATCTGTTAACACTAGAGCACTTGCTATGCTGATTCATTCGCTGAATAGATCGGTTGCAGAATATATGATGGAATTTCATAGCCTGTCGGATTATCAGGACAATAAGATTGCTCTTATCGAGTTTGTAGATGATCTTCTTGAGATATTAAAACATGGCGTTTGAATTAAATTCATGAGTACAATAATGACTCATGAATTTTTTTGTTGACAATGTGACCGGCTGGTCGTATAATGAAAATATAAAGCGACCACTTGGTCACAATTATTTCAATGGAGGAAATTATGAGTAACGTTTATGAAAACAAAAAAAAGATTGATCTTTTAGTAGGCAGTATTTTTGGCATCGCAACAATTGTATTTATCATTTTGTTCTTTACAAATGATTCATTTTTCAAGTGGGCATTTGATCGTCATCACAATATTTTGAGTTGGTATATTAGGCCAGTATTCATTATTCCGATTGTGTTTTTCGCCTAAAAGCGAAGCTTGACTGGAGTTATGGTTTCAATCTTCAGTTTGTTTACCAGCATGTTTTGGTTTCCGGTTCCTGCGACTGTCAGTCCAGAGATTATTGAATTTTTGAGTTTTGAACAGGAGTATCTCAAAGGTTCATGGGATGCGTCCAAAATATTCATTCAATTATCAGTACCCTTGTTCTTTATAGCGTTGATTTTCGCAGCTTGGCGACGCAGCTGGAAATATCCGTTGGTTGTCATGACAGCTGCAGCAGTACTAAAAATGCTATGGAGTGCTATCTTTGCTGGTGATTCGGGACTTTCAATCATTAAACCAGCTATTACGGGATTGGTTGTATGTATTGGTGTGGTGTATTATATTATGAGAAAGAAAAAGCGAAAAACATGAGGAGCGCTCTGCGCCCCTCATGTTTTTTTAATCAACAGTCAAATCGCCAATATTGACGCTGGCTTTTATTGAAATTTCACCGCCATTTCCGGAGGTGTTGAACATATAGACATCATTTTTAATCGTATAATCATCGATATTGATATCGACTTTAGAAGTAAATTCGTTTGATTCAGTTATAAGTTCGACTGGTGAGTTCTTAGGCAGTTTGAGATTGAGTTCACCTGTATTGGATGTAAGAACAGCATCAACGTTTTTTTCAAAATCACCAATGATTTGGTAGGTTAATTCGCCTACGTGCGATTCACCTTTAAGGGACAACTTTTCACCATATTCACCATCCAGTGTGACGCTGTTGGAACCTACATCAGTCAATGTCTTTAGAGTATGTAAAGCAGGAAAGTTTCCTTTCAATTCTAGTACCAGATCTCCAACGTTACTTGATAATTCAATCTCTCCCAGCTGGTCCTGATCATCTGAAATAATGATATCGAGAGCGCCAACATCGAGTCCAACTTCAATATTCTCGAAACTTAATTGTTCACCTTTGATGTTCAAATCGCCTACATTGAGATCTACTCCAAGATCTGTGAGCAGTTTTTCTGGTATGAAAATTTCTGTTTGACTGTTTTGAGTTCCAATATTGATTTTTTTGTCCGGATCATTCTTGAATGTGAGTGTAATCGTTTTGCCACTGGTGTCTACGTCCATTTCCGCCAAAAGATCTTTTCTGTTTGCAATTTGCTTGTAAATAAGTTCGTTGCTGTCCGTTGAGCTGATTTTCACTCCGGAGACAGTGAGATCGATCTCGAGGACCAATTTGTCAAATTTGCCGAGATCTTCTTTGTATTCCACTTGTTCTTTCATATCAGGTGATGCTTCTTCAAACAAATCCTTCTCACCAAAAATAAAATCATTTGTGCAGCCAGTGACGAGTAAGATAATCATCAGTCCGATGATCACTGTATAATATTTTTTCATAAGAGCCTCCTGTTTCTTCAATATGGATTAGTGTAACATCCTATTGTTAATATTGGATTAAAGCCTGTTTAATATTCAATTTCAGTCAGGTTGATGATTTTATGGAAAGAAATCTGGTGTAAGTTTGATCGATTCCAATTGCACCAATTGGGGCTGTAATCATAATGGATAAAACCGCTACCGTCAGGATAGTGTTGCCTGACTCTACTCCCGCGGTCAATGGAATTGCTCCAATCGCCGCTTGAACGGTTGCTTTAGGGACATATGAAATAGCACAAAACAGTTTTTCTTTTAAGTTGAGATTTGTTTTTATGAGACTGAGGTATACGCCCACAATTCTAAGTAACAATGCTGACAAGATGAGTAAGACTGACATGAGTCCTGCACCAGCCAAATAACTGATGTCAACTGCGGCACCGACCAGGACAAATAACATGAGTTCTGCACCGACCCAAATTTTAGAGAATTTCCCCATAATTCTTTTGGCCAGGATTGGATATGTTTTTAGTATAGTCGCACCTAGTGCCATTACAGCCAATAGTCCGGACATTGGAAAATAGGGTTCCAAAAAAGTTTCAAGTGACACGAAGATGAAAGATGTACTGAGTATGATCAATACTTTAATGGTATCCCTGATGTGAAGTGATTTAAAAACACGAATAAGCACTAGACCTGTAACGATTCCCAATAGCATCCCTAAAAGTATTGAAACCGGTACAGACAGCAGTGTAGATGCTGAAAAATCATCTCCACCATACATTCCTAAAAATGCAGTAAAAAGGACGATGACATAGATGTCATCCACTGAGGCACCCGCCATAATGAGTTGAGGAATATTCTTATCCTTACCATGACCACTTTCCATAAGGTGAATCATTCTAGGGACAATTATGGCAGGTGAGACTGCAGCTAAAACAGTACCCATGATTGCCGCTTCCAAATAGGAAACATTCAGGAAAATGGGAGCCAGTATTGTGACTGCCAGTATTTCAAGTGTAGCCGGAACAAAACACATCAAAATTGCGGGTCTTCCAACTTTTTTCAAATCATTGATGTCAATAGTGAGTCCGGCTCTCGTGAGAATGACGATAAGTGAAATCTCTCGAAGATCTGCTGAGATATTCAAAATATCATCTGAAATCAAGTCAAGTACGTAGGGTCCAAGAAAAATGCCTGTGAGAATCATACCTATCAGACCTGGTATTTTGAGCCGATTAAAAATGCCACTTAAACTAAAACCGATGATTAAGATGAGTGCCAAACTAAATAACATATATGTATGCCTCCGGATTTGATATAATAAAATCGAACTAAGAATATCATATTAGATGACGAAATACAATATGCTCAGGACGGTGGAATATTTATGGTGACATTTGTTTTATTGATAATTATCTATTTGGCATTTATCAGTCTTGGTCTTCCAGATGCGCTTCTAGGTGTGGCTTGGCCGATGATTCGCCAGGAATGGTTTATGAGGCTGGATGCCGCTGGAATGATCTCTATAGTCGTTACAGTGGGAACAATCAGCAGCAGTCTGCTCAGTGGACGACTAATCAGACGTTTTGGTGAAGGGAAAATCACTTTTTTCAGTGGATTAATGACCGGTACGGCATTGCTCGGTTTTGCATATGCTCCCTCTTATATTTGGTTTGTGTTTTTGGCACTTCCACTTGGATTTGGAGCAGGTTCCGTCGATACAGCACTCAATCACTATGTCGCGCTTCATTTCAAGGCGCATCATATGAATTGGCTACATTCCTTTTGGGGAGTGGGTGCAACCTCCGGTCCGATTTTGATGTCCATCATTCTTAAGCAGACCGGATCGTGGAGAAATGGGTATCAAAGTGTGGCCATGATTCAACTAGGACTGGCTGCAATTCTATTTCTCAGCTTGCCACTTTGGAGGAAGCATGCGGAAATGACGAACGCTCATGTTAGCGACCGTGGTGATCATGCAGAGAACGTCACAGGTCGCCCGCTTAAAATTTTTGAAGCGTTAAAAATCAAAGGTGTTCCTTATGCTTTATTGATATTTATGACATATTGCGCAGTAGAATTCTCGGTTGGATTATGGGGAAGCAGTTATCTGGTACAGATCAAAGGCATTTCTCTTGAAATCGCTGCAAGATGGGTGGCGTTTTACTTCGGTGGTATAACGGTTGGACGGATATTGGCTGGATTCATTTCCTTCAAATTATCCAATAAAAAAATGATTTTTCTCGGCGTGATGATAGCACTTTTAGGTGCGATAATTTTAGTCTTGGATTTAAGTAATTTGTCTGTAATGATGGCTTTTGTTATGTTGGGGATGGGATTTGCACCAATTTTCCCTGCGATGACTCACGATACTCCGATTCGGTTCGGTAGGATCAATGCACAGTCCATAATTGGATTTCAAATGGCATCAGCATACATTGGAATAGCGGTATTTCCACCACTTTTGGGAGTCCTGATGGAAATGACCGGTATGATATTGTTTCCTTTTTTTGTTCTTCTTTGTATAGTGTTACTTTTGTTATTCACACATAAACTGAACAAAGGTGGGTTTCAAACCTCCAAAGAAAGAAGTGGATGAATATGGGATTATATGAAACACCTGATTATACTGTGATTTATAAAAAAGATGAATTTGAGGTTCGAGAGTATTCTGATTTCTACATTGTAGAATATCAAAATGAAAAAGACAAATATAGCGACAATGGTTTCGGAGCGTTGTTCAGTTATATCAGTCAAGATAATCAAGAAAATCAAAAAATCAAAATGACTATACCTGTTATAGAAGAAATCAAAACTGAAGGGCAGACCATGGCGTTTGTGGTACCGAGTGCGCACTGGGATAGTATTCCTAACCCCAACAATCCTTCACTGAAGATCAAGAAATTTGAAAAGGGAACATTTGCAGTTATAAGATACAGTGGAACATCAGGAGAAGCGAAAGAAATCAAAATGATAGGACAATTGGAGTCTTGGATGGCTGCAAATGGATACCAAAAGGAATCCAATTTTATGCTGGCACTATACAATCCACCATTTGTACCACCAATGTTCAGGAGAAATGAAATTATGGTCAGGGTAACCATGGTTGGAAATTGAAAATCTAAGTATCGCATCAAAAAAAACGCCAAATCGTATCGATTTTGGCGTTTTTCTATTTTACCTTGATCTGGTTTTCATAAGTACTCGCAAATGCCCGAAGATATCAAAAGCAACAATAATTACAACGACGGCAAGAGTAATGTTTAAACTGAGATCTAGAACGGTTGAAAGTGCGATACTTTCATCTTTAAGAACACTATCTATTGCTGAAAAATTCCAAAACCCTGGAGTCATCATCAATTTTGCGAATATACCAACACCGATTATATCTATGGCAATAGCGATAATCCGTGTAATGGATTGCCATTGTTTCTTTATAAGTAGATATAAGTTTAAAATGAGATTTGAAATAATAGCGAAGTTGATCCAGATGAGAAATGGTTTGAAAAGTTCCATGTTCAGCACAGGAATCACTTCGTTTTACGTAATGCAATGACTAGAGCAGGTGTGGCTTGATTGATAGCGACTAAAAAAAAGCAAATGAATATGGATTCCAAAATAATCTCCAAAAAGTTGATTTTTTGGTGAGCTTCAGGAGCATTTTCAATGACTTTGAAAGACCAAGCTCCGGTGATTTTTTCTTGTTCTCCAGGACTGTAGTGTTGAATTAATGCAAAGATCAAAGTGACTGTACCAACCGCTGAAAGTGAAGCCTGCCAAATACTTGCGATGATTTTTATTAAAAGTTGTATCCCATCTTTTGATTCTGGAAGCGTAATTATATTCGCTATTGTAAGACCAATGGCGATACCAATCAGAGCAATCTTAAGCACCAGCCAATAGGTATCAATATAGGCTGGACCAATTAAACATCTGGGTCCTTCCATGTAAGCTTCAGCAACTTTTTTAGGGTGTCCCATTGAACGGATTGCTGTCTCGATTTCTGATTCAGAGTACTTTTTTTGACCGAAGTTCTGTTCCAGATAATCATATAAATTAGATTCAATCTCTCTTAAAACCTCATCGCGCTGAGCAGGTGAAATATATTTTCCTATTGTATAAAGATAGTCATTAATCATTTTACACCTCCGATTAACCCTGACATAGTCGCCTCGAGTGTCTGCCACTCTTCTATCAGTACTGCTCTGACATCCCGTCCAAGCTCACTGATCTTATAATATCTTCTGGGTCTATTTTCTTCAACTTGCCAAATGGAATCCAGTAATCCTTGTTTTTCAAGTCTCCGCATGAGTGGATATAATGTGTTTTGTTCTATAGGCATGCCCATTTCGGTCAAGGCTTGAATCAGTGAATAGCCATATTGTGCTTCGTCTGTTTGTGTCAACACAGCCAAAACCAGAGTACCACGTTTCATTTCTTGTTGTACATTGAGAACGATTTTCTCGGTTTCACTCATTAAATCATCTCCTTTGATTACATTATAGTGTATGACGCACAGTATTGTCAAGTTAAAATAATGCGCAAAAAAACCAGGTCGATAAACCTGGTCTCTTACTAATTTGCTTATTTATTTCTTCCTCTGAAGCCTCTGACACCAGTATTGCGATTTGAAGCATTCTCAAATGCTTTAAGGTGATTTTCTGAAGCTGCTTTTAACCTTTCGAAAACAGTCTTGACGTCGTCGGGCAAATCTTCTTCAAGGAACAATTCATACATTTCAATGTTGGCGATTTCAGCTTCTATTCCGATTACATATGTTTCTGCCAAAGTAACGGGTAATACGACTTTTGTAGCGGCATCGTTGAATGGAATTTCAAAATCGTATGTTTCAAATAGTGGAATCAATAAATTGATGTGGGTTTCCTCTGATTTGATGATATTGCTGTAAGGACGTTGAGTGTCAAACTCCTTAATTATGGATTCATATTCAGCTTTGGCCAAATATTCATCCTGGATCGCATAGTTGAGCATTTCCTCAATAGTCAAATTCTCATCTACTGCTGCCCCTGCTGCTCCGTAAGGTATACTGTCTGCCATGGATATACCAGTGGTTCCTATCAATGTGATCATAATTACAGCCATTAAAATTTGGGTTGCTTTTTTCATAGTTTCCATCTCCTTTGAATAATTTGTTTAGTTATGTTATGTGCCTATATTAATCAATGAATGTGATGGATTAATGATGAAGATGTTATGAAATATGATAAATGTTGCCAAGTTTTTCTCTTGAGAGTCATAACCAAATAGTGTAGACTAAAATACGAAGGGTCACGAAATAATATTAATGAATGAAAATGAATTGGAGGGCAGCATGGATACTGAAAAGTTCAAAAATGCACTTTTAGTTGAGGGCTTTTGCGATTTGAGGGTACAAGATTTTTCTTTTACGAGCATCAAGGGGACAAAGCGAGAGCTGGACACAGTAGCGATCATCAGAAAAACCGGAGGTAATGTCAGGGTTCTAAGTGGTGGCGGCTTCGGCACATTCTGTTTTACCGATCCGGATGACCTTAAGTTTGCTATTAATGAAGCAAAGATTGCCAGTGATTTGATTCCTGGAAAAAAGATTTTCACCAATTATGAAGTCAACGTAGATCATGTGTCCGTTACTCCAGAAATGGACCCGAGGAAAGTAAGTATAGAAGACAAAAAAGCACTGATAAATAAGTATATAGATATTTTCATGAATTATGACGGCATTGCCAATTTGGAATCGGAGTATTATGAACAGTTCACGGATACACTTGTATTAAACAACAAAGGCACTGAAGTGAGACAGGAAGAACTCATTTGTGGGATCACTTTCAGAGTGACATCCCAAAAGGCGGATTTGACTCAAATCACACGACTGTCATTTGGAGGAAATTCAAATTATGCTGATTTACTGGATCACGAGGAAGAAGTTCATGCAAAAGCAAGACAAACCATTGAACTTCTTGATGCCGAGCCGGTTGTCGGTGGCAATTACGATGTGGTTCTAGATAGCGATGTAAGCGGACTTTTTATTCATGAGGCATTTGGTCATCTCAGCGAATCTGACAACCTTGTGGGCAATATTTCACTCGCTGAGACCATGAAACTTGGAGAAACCTTCGCTGTACCTGAATTCAATGTCATTGACGATCCGACACTGAGTGGTTATCCTGGAAGCTATTCTTATGATCATGAAGGCACTTTGGCAAAGAGAACCTATTTGATCAAAGATGGAAGACTTAGTGGAAGATTACACTCAATTGAGAGTGCCAATCTTATGAACGAAACTCCGACTGGACATGCGCGGGCTAAAAATTTTGGATTCACACCAATTGTCAGGATGGGCAACATTTATATCGATAAGGATAAACATAGTCTCGATGATATGATCAAATCAATTGATAAAGGACTTTACTTGTTCGGATCAGCAGGTGGCCAAACCAGTGGTGACACTTTCACATTCGCCGTTCAAGGTGCCTATAAAATTGAAAATGGTGAAATCAAAGGCATGGTGCGTGATCTGGCACTTACAGGGCATCTTTTCACAACACTAAAAAACATTGAGATGATAGGTAACGAGATTGGATTTTCGAAAGCCGGAGGCTGCGGTAAAGGCGGACAAATTCTGATTCAATCGGGTAAAGGCTCTGCGCCGATCAAAATCAAGAATATGGGTATAGGGGGGAAATGACATGAAGACATTACTTGAAAAAATTCTCAAGGTGTGTGATCACGCTGAAGTGTATTCAAGGATCATGTTTAGCACGTCTGTGTCAGTTCAGGCAGGAGAAATGCAAGGAATCGAGTCTGAAAAAAAGACGGAAGTTGCCATAAGAATCGTCAAAGGCGATAAAATGGGTGCGGCTGTTGCAACAAATCTTGATGATGAATCCATTATCGAACGCGCACTGATTTCACTTGAAAATCAAAAGTCGGAAGCAGTGGAATTTCCAAATGAAAGTGTTGAAAATGTGATCTGCTCATCAGATCAAGTGAAAAATATGAACACGCAGGAGTTGGTGAGACTCACTTTTGATGTATCGGACAGACTGAAAACTTTTGCTCCGGAAATCACTTCAGGAGTTGAATTTGTAAAAACCGTAAAGAATGTAAAAATGATCAATAGTTCAGGTTTTGAAGGAGAATATGACTATACAAACATTGCTGCGCAGATTTATACACTTAATGAACAAGGGTTTTATAGCACTATTAAGGAATATTCAGGCAGTGATTTACCTGAGATTAAGGATGACCATCTATTGAACATGATTGAACTTCATAAACTGGGCAATCACATGGTAACCCTTGAAAATGAGAAAATGCCTGTTGTCTTTTCCGGTAATGTAATGGGTTCACTCATGTTGAGAGTACTTGGTGGAGTAAATGGTGGTAATGTATCAAAGAGTATATCCCCAGTTGGAGACAAATTAGGACAAAAGCTTTTTTCTGAAAAAATCACAATCCGGGATGACGCGACAATGTCAATGGGTTGCAACTCATATGCATTTGATGATGAAGGAACACCGGCACAAAATACAGTAATCTATGAAAATGGTGTTCTCAAGAATTTTTTAGTGAGCTCTGGACAGTCAAAAAAACTTGGCAGGAAGCCCACAGGGAATGCACAGAAAAGAACGCTTTTCTCAAAGGAAATCGAAGATTCACCCTCAGTTTTTGATACAAACATAATTATAGAAGGTCACTCAATTCCAGATCAGGAGATCATTGGAGGAATAAAGAGAGGTCTTTTCATTACAGGAGTGATGGGAGCACATACGGGAAACATCAATCAAGGTGATTTTTCAATGAATATTTCTTCTGGTTTTTTGATCGAAAACGGAAAGATGATCGGTAAGGTAAAAGGCGCGATGATTGCCGGCAATATATATGATTTGTTCAAAAATGTGGAAGCCATTGGAACAGAAAAAGAAGTTATGAGGAGTATTTTCTATACAATGGGTTATTCTCCAATGGTACTTTTCAGCGAAGCGAATATAGTTGGTAGGTAAAGACAATTTTCCGCGAAGCGGAAATATTGGGCGACGTGGTGTTTCAATGTTTTGTGAAACGAAACATTGGGCGTAGGTAATTTTTTGTGGAACAAAAAATCGCGTAGGTAAGTTTCCAAAGGAAACTTACTAGCGCTTCAGCTGACATTTCAATATGTCATTGAAGCGATACTATACTAGCTTTAAAACACAGGAGCCTAAGTGACTATGTTCCAAATAGTATAAAAAGGAAACTGTTTTGCGCCTCAGCTGACATTTCAAGATGTCCTGTTTGAGAATAGTTTAGTATAATAATCATTAAAAAACTGCTGCAAATGAGCTTTTATAGTCTCTCATTTCCAGCAGTTTTTTTCGCTTCAACAACATCTCGAGATTTCAGCTGAGATGCTAGTAAGTTTCCTTTGGAAACTCACCTACGCACAATGTTTCGCTTCGCGAAACATTGTCAATCATAAACAATTTTTTCAATGGTCAGGTTATGAGTCTTCATCAAATCAATGTGACCTTCGGGAGACTCATCAAGTTTGTTGTCCTTTATGATTCTGAGCACAGGTCTGAGTGGATGGGAATTATTGTTTTTAAGAACAATACCTTTTCGTCCATCTGAAAGTAGGACGTGTGTGCCGGCAGGATAAGGCACTATGCATCTTGAAAAGATGTTTGACAGCTCAAAGTCAAAAAGTCTGCCTGCATTTCCCATGATGTATTCGATCACTTCGTTGTGTAGGAACGCACTTCGGTGCTTTCTGTCTGAGGTCATAGCATCATAAACATCCGCCAGCATGACAATTTTTGCATGGGGATGAATGTCATTATTTTTTAGTCCGCCTGGATAACCTGAACCGTCAATACGTTCGTGATGGTGAAGTACTATGGTGCGCACATGACTGTTCAGAGTTGTATTCCCAGTAAGAATTTCATGGCCATGAACGGGGTGTTGCCTCATCTCTCGCCAGGCATCGTCCGTAAGAGGACCAGGGTGGTCATATAAATCTTTTGAAAAGTATTTGTACCCCACATTGATCAAGAGAGAGGCAATGGCAATATTTCGGATTTCTTTGATGTTGAGCCCTTTCTTGACTGCGAGCATGATCGATAACACCGCTGTATTGACCGCATGTTCATATAGATAATCATTTTCTGATTTGATGTCCATGATTGAAATTTTGAGATCACTTGAATTAAGGATTTCGTCAATGAGAGATTCCGAAACGTGATCAATGACCTCGAGAAGTTCTTGACCTGAATTGCCATAAACTAGTTGCTGCTTCTGTTTGTTGATTTCTTCAGTGAATCGCTCCATACTATCCTTGATATCGAAAACAGCTTTTTTACGGATTTCAGGATTTATGATATCTTTGACTTCCTCTTCTAAAATATCCTCTTCATCAGGATTTTTTACGTAAAGTGATTTGAATCCCAAAGCTTTGATCCTGGAAATGTTTTTGGAATTGAGGACGACGTTTTTTCTTAGCAATATTTGATTTTTGATATTGACTAAATTTTCAGCGAGCATGGTATTGTCTTTTAAAAAATCAAGAGGTATAAAACGCATAAGTCCACTCCAATCGTTTTTCTTAATTTTAACACATATTTTAGGTGTAAATATAAAGGTTTTTTTTGATTTTTGTAGAACATTATAATAATTAGGAAAAGAGGTGCGGATATGCTAAATAATGAGATCAAGAAGAAACTTCGAACACTCAAACAACAAGAAATTGGAATCCGTACCAATTACGGTGACATAGAAGCGGGTGGAATTCGACTGATTTGGGATCAATACTTTTCGACAAAGTCAATTGACGACCAAACTGTGAAATACAGCTTGAAAAAACTGTCAGAAATGAATCACGATGACCGAAAAGAGGTTTTTGACGCTTTTTTTTGTTCGGTTTTCATCCAACATTATAAAGAAAATGGTATTCCGGTCACAGATATGTTTGATATGGGGCTTTTGTCGTATTTTGGATTGCCTGCAACAGCAACAATGGAAGATATAAAAAGTCGCTTCAGACATCTGGCGAAAATCAACCACCCGGACAAGGGTGGCAACTCAGACGTTTTTATTGAGATTTTGGATGCATATGAACAACTGACTTCAAAATTCTAATCTTCAATAGCATGAATGATCATTCTGCCATTTTCAGTTTCATAACTGCACGTCGCAAGAGTCAACAGAGCTTTATCTTCATTGAAGATGAGGTTTTTTTTATGCATGGAATAAGAGGATAGAGTCTGCAAGTAATTTGCATAATCTTTATCTTCAAAATTTATCTCTAGTTTGTAATCATCAGCAGATACAATATATGCAGAAAATATGGTATAAGTTTTCTCACCGTAAAGGCCACTAATTATAATTTTGTCATGAGTGTTGAAATAGGTTTCTTCTTTATAATCGTGTAAGCGGCCGAACATGGTTCCATTTTTCATATAATGTCCATAGATGACAGTATGCTGATCATTGAATTGACCGAGGTTTCTATAGTCCATGAAAATCGCTCCAGCATCACTGGTATTTTTGTATATATCTTTATTGAGATAAAACTCGTTGTCTGTACCTCTGAGAACCGGATAATCCATGAGTGTTTCTGGTATTTCAATCCAACCTGTAAAATCAGCGTTTATGTCGAGATACTCCAAGTTTTTATTGGGCTTATACTCGTATTTGTTATCAGTCTGTTCAACCGGAAGCTCTATTGGCACAGGCTGTTCCTTAAGCTCAGTCGATCTGCTGACTATGAGCTGAGTAACCTCATTTTCTGAATTCTTTCTCTGGATGAGTTTTGAACCACTAACGATAGCGGTTGTTATCAATAGAATTATAGATATATTAATGATTATTTTTTTTTGTTTTTTTGTCATAGTAATCACCTCTCAACTTATTTTATCACGAAAAGAAATAAAATTCAAATTTAATTGAAAATAATTATCATTTATTGTTGACAACAATCACGATGCGTGATATATTATGAATATCAAATAACTTAGTGTGATTAAAACATACAATTTTAAAGGAGGATTACCATGAAAAAGATTTTAAGTATCGTGATGAGTTTGTTATTATTGATCAGCGTACCATCATTTTCAGCAGAAGGCGATATAGTGGACATAGCGGCAGGAAATTCGGATTTTAGTATTTTAGTAGCGGCACTTCAAAAAGCGGAACTTGTCGGAGCACTTCAAGGTGAAGGACCATTTACAGTATTTGCACCGACAGATGCGGCTTTCGTCAAACTGCTTGGTGATTTGGGTATAGAAGCTGAGGATCTTCTGAATCATCCACAGCTTGGTGAAGTATTATTATATCACGTTGTATCAGGTAAAGTAATGAGCACCGATTTATCAAATGGTCTCGAAGCAGCAACACTTAATGGTGAGGTCATCAAAGTAGATTTGACTGAAGGCGTTAAAATCAATTCCTCAAATGTTGTTACAGCAGATATTGAAGCGATAAACGGTGTGATTCATGTAATCGATGAAGTATTAGTTCCAAGTTCATTCGTTCTCAGTGCACCAAGTGTTCCGGAAACTGTAGTTGATATAGCTCTTTCAAGTGAAGATTTCAGCATGCTGGTATCATTACTTCAAAAAGCGGATCTAGTAGGCGCATTACAAGGTGAAGGACCATTTACAGTGTTTGCACCGACAAACAAGGCATTCGAAGATTTGCTTTCAGCTCTAGGTATTTCAGCATCAGATCTTATGGCACAACCTGATCTAGCAAAAGTATTGCTTTATCATGTAGTGCCTGGAAATGTACTCAGCACTGATTTGAGTGATGGTCTTGAAGCTGCTACACTTAATGGTGAATCCGTTAAGTTTGACTTATCATCAGGTGTGAAAGTGAACACAAGTGGTGTTGTGGCTGCAGATATCGTAGCACAAAATGGTGTAGTACACGTTGTCGATTCAGTTTTGGTACCAAGTAATTTCGTTTATCAGGCAGTAGAAGCTGATGAAGAATTGCCACAAACTGGAACAATGGATTTGACCTCCATTTTTATATTCAGTATAATAGGATTAGCAGCTGTTATGGTTGTCAAAAAAAGAGTGAAAGCATAAGCAGGTGATAACATGAGTGATTTCGGCACACGTCTTAAGAATATTCGTAAACTTAAAAAAATGACACAAAAAGAATTGGCGGAGATGTTGAATGTCACACAGTCCACTATAGCAAACTATGAAAGCAATCTGAGATTTCCAGGTGAAGCAAACCTGAAAGAAATTTCAGATTTGCTTCACATCAGTACAGATTATCTACTCGGTATAGCAGAAGAAACCAAAACCGTTAAACCTTCAGGTGTGGTGAATCTGTTGAATTTAAAAGAGGATTTGTTGGAAGCATTGTTGAATGGCGATGAATCCATAGCGACTAAACTAGTCATAGAAGCCTATGTAAACGGCGCTGCAACACATGAAGTCATAGATCAGGTTTTCCATCCTATTATGATTGAGACAGGTCTTTTGTGGGAAACTGGAAAGCTAGACATCTCTGAGGAACATTTCATATCAGGAGTTGTTGAAAGATTGATATCACTTATTGGCGTTCAGTTGTCTGATGAAGATTCCCAAAAGTCCGTGATTTTGATTTCCCCAAGTGGAGAGGAACATGTCTTGGTTCTTAAGATGATCAAGGAAATATTTCTTGAAGAAGGATGGCGGGTATTCAACCTCGGTAAAAGCATCCCGGTCAGAAGTATCGCATTTTTGATTGAAAAGGAAAACATTGATTTGATTGCAATATCCATCACTGGAAAAAACAATCTCAATGGTGCCGAACACCTTATTTCAGCCATAAGAAATCTGGGATTTGATAAGATCCCCAAAATTATGGTAGGTGGTCAAGCACTGGCTAGTGAAGTACATGCAAAATCATTTTTGGGCGCTGATTATTATGCGGATACTTTTTCTGAACTGAGAAAAATCGCACTTGAACAATTTTAGAGTTTAGCCATGCCAATTCAATGTTGGTATGGCTATTTTATTTCCCTCAAAAATAGAGGATATTTGTGACATTTGAAGAATTAATCCATTATGAGGAGGTATGAAATTATGAAATTTTGTTGGACTACATTAACAGTCAATGACATGGAAGCATCACTGAAATTTTATCAAGAAATCGTTGGATTACCACTGAATAGAAGATTTATAGGTGGACCGGGAGTGGAACTTGCTTTTTTGGGTGAAGGAGAAACTGAAGTGGAACTTATTTGCGACCCCAATCATCCTGCACCAGGAGAAATCAATGGGATATCATTAGGCTTCGTAGTGAAATCCGTTGAAGAAATGATGGCTTTTGTTGAATCGAAGAATATTTTGATCGATAGTGGACCTTTCCAGCCCAATCCTCACATCAAGTTTTTCTATGTGAAAGATCCAAATGGATTGAGAATCCAATTTGTAGAAAACATGTAAGGAGGGGGTTGCTTTGAGAATTGCCGTTGTATACACATCTACTACAGGATTTACACAAAAATATGCAAAGTGGATAGCTGAAGATCTTGATGGCGATTGCCTTGCGCTGAAAGACATGAAAATAGAAGATTTTTATAAATACGATTTTTTTGTATACGGCGGTAGTCTTCACGCTGTTGGAATTAATGGACTCAAAGAGTTCAAAGAACGGATGGAAACCCTTGAAAATCCGAAATGGATCGTCTTTGCAGTGGGTGCCACACCAGTAAAGGATGACGTGGTTCCACTTTTGATGAGTGAAAATTTGACGAAGGAAGAACAAAAGAGAATCAAGTTGTTTTATTTTAGAGGTGGTTTTGATTATGATGCATTAAACTTTAAAGACAAAATGATGATGCTATTGTTGAAATTAAAAATTAAGATGAAACCACAAAAAGATCGAACGCCCGATGAAAAGGGTATGATTAATGTATATGATCAAAGAACCGATTTCAGTCAAAAAAAATCTATCGATAGACTTGTAGCATACGTACGTTCATTATAGACAAATGCTCTTGAGTGAAACACCATTTATGGAGGGGAGAACACTATGCCAAAATTTGATGAAGCACAATTGTTGAACATACTTTGGACAGTGGGTATATCGTTCGGGATATATATACTCAAAAGCTTGCTTTTAAGATTTATTCATAAAAGAATTCCAGACTCGGGTATTTATTTTCGTACAAAAAGAATCATAAATGCAATTGCATTTTTACTCTTTATTATTTTTGTTGCTCTAATCTGGTTTAAGAGTGGCGGCTCAGTGATTACTTACTTAGGGCTTTTCTCTGCTGGATTGGCACTCGCTATGAAAGATATTTTGATGAATATCGCTGGTTGGCTTTATATATTACTCAGACAACCATTTGTTGTGGGAGATCGTATCGAGATCGCGGGTATCAAAGGAGATGTAATAGATCAAAACATCTTTAAATTTAGAGTCATTGAAGTGGGTAACTGGGTTCATGCTGAACAAAGCACTGGCCGAATCATCCATATTCCAAACTATAAAATATTTATGGACCCTTTAGCCAATTATACATTGGGTTTTGATTACATCTGGGATGAAATCAGAGTGGTTGTGACTTTTGAGTGCAATTGGCGGAAAGCAAAAGGAATCCTTGAGGAAATAGTGCATCGATATTCCGACGATTTGGCTGATGATGTTCAAAAAAAGATTTTTGAAACGTCCAGGAAATATCTGGTCTATTATAACAATCTCACACCAATAGTATATACCGATGTTACAGAGAGTGGTGTACAGCTTACAATGCGCTACATATGTGAACCCAAGATGAGAAGATTCAGCTCCGAGCGCATTTGGGAAGCTGTTTTGGATCGTTTTGGTGCTGAAGTGGACATTGATATTGCATACCCAACTATGAGAAGAGTTCAGATATAGCATTCAAAGGAGCATTTATGATTCAGATTAAGCGGGTACAATCCAAGAAAGAGTTAAAAACGTTTGTAGATTTTCCAAACCAACTTTATAAACATAATCCATATTATGTGCCTGAACTGGTTTTCGATGGCGTCAAAGTACTGGATCAATCCATCAATCCAGCTTACGAATTTTGTGATGCGGCGTATTTTTTAGCTGATCGTGACGGTAAGATAGTAGGTCGGATTGGAGTAATCATCAACAAGAAAAGTAATGATAAATGGAATCAAAAATATGCAAGGTTTACGTGTTTTGATTTTATAGATGACCTCGAAGTGTCGCAGGCACTGATGGATGAAGCTTTCAAATGGGCTATTTCTAGAGATATAGAAGCAATACATGGGCCACTCGGATTTACGGATTTGGATCATCAAGGCATGTTGGTTGAAGGTTTTGATGAGCTTGATATGTATATCACCATTTACAATGCACCATATTATATGGAACATATGATTGCAATGGGGTTTGAAAAAGACGTGGACTGGATTGAATATCAGTTGGTCTTTGATCCGGTAAAGATTGAAAAACTGCACAAAATAGCAGCACGAATGAAGAGCCGTGGTGCTTTCAAGGTGATTGAATTCAAGGATAAAAAGGAAATTTTGCCATGGGCGGAATCGGTTTTCAATCTATACAACACAGCGTATGCACCGCTTTACGGTATGACAGAACTGAATCAAAAGCAGATTGATCTTTACATCAAAACATTTTTCGGATTTGTGAATCCGGATTTCATAAAAATTGTGGTCGACAAGGAAGGGGATTTGGCAGCATTTGCGATTGCAATGCCCTCGCTATCAAAGGCCATGCAAAAATCTAGAGGAAGACTTTTCCCATTTGGATTCATTCACATACTGAAATCCATTAAAAAAAATGATGCCCTTGATCTTTATCTGATTGCGGTCAAACCAGAATATCAAAATCTAGGCATCAATGGATTGCTACTGGACAGTATGATGAAAAATGTCATGGATTACGGGATTAAATCTGCAGAAACGGGTCCAATGCTTGAAACTAACAATAACATATTATCGCAATGGAAATTTTTCAATATCAGACAGCATAGAAGAAGGCGTGTCTGGAAAAAAAGTTTAGATGGATAACTCGAAGCTGAGTTGTCCCAGACTGTAGACAAACGTCCAAATCCATCGTTACTGGATAAA
>JAIOSU010000203.1 GCA_021107455.1 Clostridiales bacterium
AACCAATAATCAGTGAAATGGGTGCAACCCAACCATGCCAAATCCCCCAAAAGAAGCCTGCTGGATTCTCTGAAGTATTTTTTCCATCTCCAGGGACACAACTTGTCAAAGTCAACAAAAGAACAATTAGAATTAGAAATAATGCAATTTTCTTAGTTTTCATAATAAACCTCCTAAGGATTTAAGGGATTATATTTAGCGTCCCTCTTCTTTTGGATCTAGTGCGGACCTCAGCCCCTCACCCATCAAGTTGATGCTGATGACAGTGAGAGATATAAGAGTCACGGGAAAAAACCACATCCAATAATAGCTGTTGTTCACCATATTGGCACCTCTTATGTTTGGAATCAGATTGCCCCATGTGGGAATCGTTTCTGGAAATCCCATGCCCACAAATGACAGCATCAATTCGATAAGTATAGCATTTGCGATTACTGTGGCCGATGAGGCAATGATCACACCAAAAACATTTGGAAGAAGGTGTTTGAATATTTTGGACGTTTTACTAAGTCCCAGCAGTTCAGCTGCACTCATGAACTCGGTATTTTTATAAACTATAATCTGGCCACGAATGATTCTGGCAAGACTTGGGAAATTAAGGAATCCATAAAGCCCCATGACTACCAACATTCTTTCAAGAGGTTCAAGCTTAAAGGCAAAAACAGCTGTAAAAGATATAAGAAGTGGCAATAACGGCATGACATGTATAAATTCTGTAAATCTCATCAATAGTTTATCTGTCCATTTCCCATTATACCCTGAAATTGCTCCTACAATTGTTCCTACTAAAATTGTTATAGTGGCGGAATACATAGCCATGATCAAAGTAATACGTCCTCCATAAAGGACTCTGATAAACATATCTTGGCCATATCGGTCAGTACCAAAAGGATGTATGAGAGATGGTGACTTAAATCTGTCCACCACGCTAAAATATTGGAGTGGATAAGGAGATAACATTGGACCAATAATTGTGGCCATGACAATAACAAATAGTAGCAAAGCTCCTGCAATGGCGATTGGGGACTTTTTGAAGCGTGTAATTGCCAGCCTCCATGGACCTTGAGTTTCAGTCGTATTTTTAAACATCATTCGCCCTCCATTTCAGCATTCATTTTAGGATCCGCTATTCCATATAAAATATCAGCGAGCAAATTTCCAAATACTGCTGCCAAAGCAAAAATTAAAATCAATAGCGATAACATGGAAGTATCCCGTCTAAAAACAGCATATAAAAATTCCAGGCCAATCCCTGGCCAAGCAAATACAGCTTCTACAAAAATATTACCGACAAAAAGGGTCGGGATCATAACTCCAACCAATGAGATGATTGGAATAAGAGCGTTTCTAAAAGCGTGTTTATAGATAACGGTCCTCTCTTTAAGTCCCTTGGACCGTGCAGTTCTGATATAGTCTTGGTTGATGACATCCACAACGCTATTTCGAATATATCTGGAGACACTTCCCACTCCCACGAGCGTCAAAGTCAGAACAGGCAGGATCATGTGTCTCATAACGTCTAGAATTTCTACAAGTTTCGATGGGTAACCCTTTATGATATAGATTATGGACCGCATTCCAGTAGGAGGAATCCAGGATATATTTACAGCAAGCAATCGCATCAGATATATACCTATAAAAAATGCCGGTAATGAAATAGCTATCAAAGTTGTAGTAGAGAAAAAATTGTCAAATAGACTATTTCTTTTTGCAGCTGACCTGACTCCAATCGGAATCGCAAGGAGAAAAGTCAAAACCATCGCTGTGAAATTCAACATGAAAGTTCGCCAAATCAAAATGCCAACAATATCACCTGCCGGTCTTCTATAATAAAGTGATGTGCCAAAGTCACCTCTTAGTGCCCCCGTAATCCATTCAAAGTATCTTACATGCCAGGGTCTATTGTATTGAAGTACTTCTTGCATTTGTGCGATTTGCTCGGGTGATGGTCTAGGTGAGCCTTCTGGTAAGGAGTTGATATAAGCTATTAGCTCATTGCCAGGCATGGCATCAATAATAAGAAAAATGACCAAAGTTATTGCGATCAGAAGTGGAATAGCTTGTAATATCCTATGTATAATAAACCGCCTCAATGTTGTCCTCCCTTTGATGCTTTTTATAATAATTATAACTGAATAAAAAGGAAAAGTAATACATGTTAAGAAATGTTAAAGAAAGCACCTGTAAAATTACAGATGCTTAATGATTGGGTGTTCCGTCTCAGATACTTTTGTGAATACATCATAATTCTTATCAGATATCCGGTCATCTATTATTGCTTTGAAATGATCCAGATAAACTGATTCACTTTCATAGTGACCAACATCTACAAGAGTAAGATTGGTCCCAATCACATTTTGACATTCATGATATTTTAAATCAGAAGTAATGAAGACATCCGCTTGTGTAATTATAGCCTGTGTAATGAAATCAGATGAAGCCCCACTTGAAATAACAATTTTTCGAACTTTTTTATCATCTGACGAATTAGAAACTTTCAAATGATCAATTTGAAAGACTTTTTTAACTTTTGAAATGAACTCTTCAAATGATAATACGCTACCAAGATTTCCGACAATACCATGACCATAACCATAACCCAAATTTTCTCCTTCAGGCATTAAAATTTGGAGATGTTCAAGTTCCAAAGAATCCGCCAAGTAACGATTGATGCCATTTGAAAATACTTTGTCCAAATTGGTATGTGCCGCAATAACGGCAATCTCATTTTGAATGGTTTCAATCAATATTTTACCAATCCGATCAGCAGTGGTTATTTTTCTTAAGGGACTAAAAATAATCGGGTGATGGGTTACGATCAGATCAAATCCTTCTTCAATGGCTTCATTGAGTACTTCTTCCGTAAGATCGAGAGCAATCAGGATACGATTGACAACTTGATTCTCATTACCGACAAGCAATCCAACATTATCCCAAGAATCCGCAGTTTCAAATGGCGCGATTTGATCAATAATTTTCAAAATCTTGTTGACTGATGTCATCATAGGTCTTCCTCCTTTACTTTCCGTAAAATGGAATCTATCAAATTGAGTTTGCTCATACACTCATCGTGTTTTGTTCCTTGTGAATTGCTTTTCTCAAGTTGTTTCATGATTATTTCATATTTGTGTCGTCGGTAAAGTAAAAATCTAATGTATTCGTCTCTATTGCCTTTTGTGATTTTGTAACCAAATTCCAAATCATCTGTATAATCATAAACTTGAAATGTTGAACCAATCTCTTGATTTGATATTTCAATAATCTCGTAATACTTTGAACCTTCATGGACATAATAATCGCTATTAATTTTGAATCCTTGACTCAGCAACCACTGTCTTAAGACATCTTGTTCTGTCATCGGCTGTAAAAGCAATTTTTCAAATGATTTTGACTTGTGTAGATCCTTAGACAAAATATCTATGATCAATCCGCCACCCATGCCTGCAATCACAACAGTATCCACCTCTGAAAACTCGAGTGGCTCTATCCCCGATCCCAACCTAAATTCTGTTTGATCTGAAAAGTCGGCTTCTCTAAATGAACGTTTCGCATTTTCAAGAGGTCCCAAATTGATATCGCATAGGATGCAGTGCTCCACATTTCTTTTTTCAAGCAAATGTAATGGCAAATAACCATGGTCTGTACCGATATCAGCTAATCTTTGTGACGCATCTGCCAGTTTTGCCAGCATACTCAGTCTACCAGATAATTTATATTTGATCATATTATACTTCCTTTACGATATATTAAAAAAAACCAGTCCAGATTGGATGCTAAGCATCATACTAGACTGGAAAATCTTATTCTAAATAATCCTTGAGCTTTTTACTTCTACTTGGATGTTTTAATTTTCTTAGGGCTTTTGCCTCGATTTGACGAATACGTTCTCTGGTCACGTCGAATTCCTTCCCTACTTCTTCAAGTGTTCTCGCACGTCCATCTTCAAGACCAAATCTCAATTTAAGTACTTTTTGCTCACGCGGTGTCAGTGTTTCAAGTACTTCCATCAACTGCTCTTTGAGCATGGAGAATGCTGCAGCATCAGCTGGAGCCGGTGCATCATTATCTGGGATGAAGTCGCCAAGATGTGAATCTTCCTCTTCACCGATTGGTGTTTCGAGGGAAACAGGTTCTTGAGCGATTTTTAGGATTTCTCTGACTTTATCGACAGTCATGTCCATTTCTTTTGCAATCTCCTCAGGGAGTGGTTCTCTTCCGAGTTCTTGTAGCAATTGTCTTTGAACACGAATCAATTTATTAATGGTTTCTACCATATGAACTGGGATTCTGATTGTACGTGCTTGATCTGCAATAGCTCTAGTAATGGCTTGTCTAATCCACCATGTCGCATATGTTGAAAATTTGAATCCTTTGGTCCAGTCGAATTTTTCAACGGCTTTAATTAAACCAAGGTTACCTTCTTGGATCAAATCAAGGAACAACATGCCTCTTCCAACATATTTCTTTGCGATACTTACAACCAGTCGTAAATTCGCTTCACATAATTTTTTCTTGGCATCTTCATCACCCGTTGCCATACGTTTAGCGAGATCAACTTCTTCTTCACCTGATAAAAGCGCGACTTCACCTATCTCTTTAAGATACATACGCACTGGATCATCGATATTGATTCCCTTTGGAACAGAGATGTCAATAATCTTCTCCTTGTCCTCTTCCTCATCTTCTTCGTCTGAACGGTCCAATTTGTCAAGATCATCCAAATCATCAAGGTCATCAAGGTCATCAAGATCTTCGATATCTTCAAGGTCTTCAAGATCAACTTCATCTATTTCATCAATATCATTTTCTTCATCCTCTTCAGAGATTATGGTGACACCCATTGCTGAAAAAGAATCGTAAATCTCGTCGATTTGGTCTTTATCTATCTCGAGTTCAGATAGCTTGTCCTGAATTTCGGTATAGGTTAAAGTGCCTGTCTTCTTTCCTTTTTTAATTAACGCTTTTACGATTTCTTGGTTCTTGGCATTCAATTTATCATTCAATTGAAGTGCCTCCTTTCAGTTTTTAAATTTATGCTGACGCATTTTCATGGTAAGCTCTTGTTTCATCAACATTTTTTGATGAATTTCTCTTTGTAGTTCGCCTAATGTGCTTGAATTTTTAAGTGTCAGTTTTAGTGCTTCAATCTCTTCATCAAGTGTCATGACTATAATATTGTGAATAACAAGATCCAAATCAATTTCTTCGATATCTTCAATGTGGAGCTGAAGAACATCAAGTACCTTTGTCGATATGGATAAATCTGCATCTTCTATGATATGTTGCCTTGAGAACGATTCGTGATGATTGAAATACTCAAATATATAATCAAATACTTCTTGCATTTCATCTGAAAATTTAAAGTGCCGAATCATATTTTTCTGTTCGGTTGATATACTTTCATATTTATGGATGAAATAAGCAATCAGTTGATTTTCTAGATAACGTTTTTTATCACTTGCGATTTTTGGTATGGCCTTATTTTTCTTTTCTTTGTTATGAAAGCCATAGTGATCCCTGGAATTATAATGATCCTTGAATACTTCCCTGGCAATCATTTCAGTGTTGACGTCCAACATTTCTCCTAGTTTCTCCACATAAAGATTTTTCTCAAATGCATTTGGAACTTGGGAGATGATGACGACAGCCTTGGAAAGAAACTCCACTTTGGATTGCTCGTCTTTAAGGTTATAACCTTGTTTTAAGGTATTTATTCTAAACTCAGTACCAGAAACAGCAGTATCGAGTTTTTCCTGGAATGCCTCCACGCCGTATTTCTTCAGAAAATCATCAGGATCCATATTTTCTCCTAAAACGACAATACGTACCTTGTCAATGATTCCCTGCAAAATATCCAAACTTCTGAGCGCAGCCTTTTGACCTGCAAAATCAGAGTCATAACATATGATGATTTCATCGGCATATCTTCTCATCAATCTTGCGTGATCCGCGGTCAGTGCAGTGCCAAGAGTGGCGACCGCATTGGTGAACCCATAAAGATGAAGTGCGATGACATCCATATAGCCTTCTGCAATAATCAGTTCCTTCTTGCTGTTCTGATGATTCTTGGCTAGATTAAGTCCGTATAAGGTCTTACTTTTATTGAAAATTTCTGTTTCAGGTGAATTAAGGTATTTTGGCAATGAATCATCCATGACCCTACCACCGAATCCGATTACACGACCTTTTGGATTGATGATTGGAAACATGATTCTGCCCCTAAAGCGATCATAAAAACTTGTGTTGTCTTTGTTCGGGATGATCAAGCCCACTTTTTCAAGTTCTTCAGTGGTATATTTGCTTCCCAATGATTTAATGAGATCAGCCCATGAATCACTTGAAAATCCAAGACCAAATTGTTTGATATGGTCATACTGAATACCACGTTTTTCCAAATATTGAAGAGCTTCTTTATGAAGTCTTAAATTTTTATAATAGAATATGGCCGCGTCTTTTAATATATCATAATAGCGATTCAAATTACCAGTGTTTTTTCTGTCACTTCCTGATGAAAATTGTGAAATATCAATATTGTAACGTTCAGCTAAAAACTCAACGGCATCAATATAATCCAAATTTTCGTAATTCATTATGAAATTGATTGCATTACCTGCTACCCCACAACCAAAACAATGAAATAGTTGCTTGTCTTCAGAGATAATAAATGAAGCGGTTTTCTCATTATGAAAAGGACATAGTGCTTTATAATTCTTACCCGATTTATCCACTTGTATATAGCTGGAAATGATATCAACAATATTGACATTGTCAATTATATGGTCAAAAATATTACCTTCATATTTCTTTTGCATCAATTTACCTTTCTAATGGTATACGTACACTTTCACTACTTATTAATTTTCGACAAAGATTCCTAAAATCCTTCTTTTATCGTCTAAATTTAAAGAATCTAATAATGCCAAAATTTTGGAATAAACAAATCTTTATATAAATTTACAGCATAACGGTCCGACATACTGGCGACATAGTCCTTGACTGATTCACGTTCTTCACCATTTGAGTAATCCTCATAACGTTCAGCAGGCATTTGGTCCGGATGTTCCAGAAAATAATTATAAAGTGCTTCAACAATATGTTCTGCACGTGTTTCCTCACTTTTCGCCTCATTATTGTAATAAACATTTTCAAACATAAACGTTCTGAGTTCCAAAAAGGCGACTTCTTTTGCATGACTTAATGATATCACCTGTTTTCCTTCGCTGTTTTCAACGAGATCCATGATTAGTGCGTTGATTCTAATACCATGAGTCGCACCAATTTCATCGATGATGTGCTTCGTAATATTTCCAGGTTCGAGAACATTCGCTCTCACTGCGTCGTCAATGTCATGATTCAGGTAAGCGATCCTATCACAAAATTTAACAACCTGACCTTCAAGAGTATCCGGCAAAATTTTACCACTGTGCCTTAGTATTCCATTTCTAACTTCCTCGGTCAAATTGAGTCCTAGAAGACTTTTATTGCGTCTTTCAAGGAAATCTACCACCCTAAGACTTTGTGCATTATGATCAAATCCACCAGGATGAATTCTGTTGAGTCGTTCTTCACCACAGTGCCCAAATGGAGTATGACCAAGATCGTGTCCCAGTGCTATGGCTTCAGTCAAGTCTTCATTCAACCTGAGTGCACGTGCAATAGTCCTGGCTATTTGAGATACTTCAAGTGTGTGAGTCAATCGAGTTCTATAATGATCCCCTTCAGGTGACAGGAAAACTTGGGTTTTATGCTTTAATCTCCTGAATGATTTTGAATGTAATATCCTGTCTCTGTCACGCTGGTATTCTGTTCTGACAGGGCAAGGTTCCTCAAACAGACGACGACCTTTTGTCTGTCCTGACTTTTGTGCGAATTCAGATAAGTATTCAAGTTCAAATGCTTCTTGTTGTAATCTCAGCTGCAACATAGTATCACCTCACTCTCTTAATTATACATTGAGACACGAAATCCTTTATTTTTGTCGAAAATAAATTGTTAAATTTTCAAGAGACGGGAAATACCGATAGGTATCGCCCGTCTCTGATTGTGATTATTTACTGTTTAATGCTGCATGAGCTGCTGCAAGTCTTGCAATTGGTACTCTATATGGTGAACATGAAACATAATTAAGCCCTTCCTTGTGACAGAATGCTATGGATTTTGTTTCACCACCATGCTCTCCACATATACCGACTTTGAGGTCAGCGTTGGTCTTTCTACCGAGTTCAACGCCCATGTGGATTAATTTTCCAACACCTTCTTGGTCGATTGTTTCAAAAGGATCCTTTTCAAAGACACCTTTCTTCATATACTCACCTAAGAATTTTCCAGCATCATCTCTCGAGAAACCAAGAGTCATTTGTGTGAGGTCATTGGTACCAAATGAGAAAAATTCTGCTTCCTCAGCGATCTGATCGGCAATAAGTGCTGCTCTAGGAACTTCAATCATTGTACCTATTTTGTATTCAAAAGTAGTGTTCTCTCTGGCCATGACAGCTTCAACGGTCTTTTTGGTCAAAGTCTTGAGAATTGTGAATTCAGCCATGTGCCCAACAAGTGGAATCATGATCTCAGGTTTTACTTTGATATTTTCATTTTTTATGCAATGTATTGCAGCCTCAGTAATAGCCTCAACCTGCATTTCATATATCTCTGGATAAGTGATTGCAAGTCTACATCCTCTATGACCCAGCATAGGATTGACTTCCATTAGGTTTTCAATTTTATGCTTTACGATTGCATAGCTCATGTCGAGATCTTTAGCGAGCCTTTTCATGTCATCCTCTTTGTGCGGAAGGAATTCATGAAGAGGTGGATCAAGTAACCTGATGGTTACAGGACGTTCGCCCATTTCACGGAATATTCCAATGAAATCCTCGCGTTGGAATGGCATTAAAAACTGAAGTGCATCACGTCGTTCTTCAATAGTAGTCGACAGAATCATCTTTCTGACTTTCAGGATTCTGTCATCGCTAAAGAACATATGCTCAGTTCTACAAAGACCAATACCCTCCGCTCCAAATCTGACAGCTGTCTCTGCATCTTTAGGTGTATCAGCATTGGTTCTGATTCCAAGAGTTCTGACTTCATCAGCCCACTGGAGCAATGTGGCGAAATCGCCTGTCAAACCAACTTCCACAGTATCAAGTTTACCTTCGTAAACAGTACCAGTGTTACCATCAAGTGATATATAATCACCTTCGTTGAATCTTACATCATTGATCACGAAAAACTTATTTTCTTCGTCAACGAACATTTCACTACAACCAGCTACACAGCATTTACCCATGCCGCGTGCAACAACCGCGGCGTGTGATGTCATACCACCTCTTGCTGTTAATATACCATTTGCTGTGACCATTCCTTCGATATCTTCAGGGGAGGTTTCAGTTCTGACAAGTATACTTTGAATGCCTTGCTCTTTCATATGAACGACATCATGTGAATGGAAGTAAATTCGACCGGATGCAGCACCTGGTGAAGCAGGAAGTCCTTTAGTCAGAACTTTTGCATCATCTAGCGCCTTAGGGCTGAACATTGGATGTAAGAGTTGATCCAGTTGAGTCGGCATAACTCTGAGCAACGCATCCTCTTTATTGATCACACCATCAGCAACCAGCTGTACAGCAATACAAACGGCAGCAAATGCGGTTCTTTTGCCCGTACGTGTCTGGAGCAAATATAATTTACCACGTTCAACCGTGAATTCAATATCTTGCATATCTTTGTAATGAGCTTCAAGTTTATCACATACATCAACAAATTGCTGATAAACTTCTGGCATGACATCCTTAAGTTCATCTATATGCTGTGGCGTGCGGATTCCTGCTACAACGTCCTCACCTTGCGCGTTAATCAAGAACTCTCCAAACAACTTGTTCTCACCAGTGGATGGATTTCTAGTAAATGCTACACCTGTGCCCGAAGTGTTGCCCATATTTCCGAAAACCATGGATTGAATGTTGACAGCAGTTCCTAAATCATGAGGAATGTCATGAAGTCTACGATAAATTCTTGCTCTATCATTGTTCCAAGAACCGAAAACAGCCTCTATCGCCATCATCATTTGTTTTTTTGGTTCAGTTGGGAACGGGAATCCTTTTTCATTTTGTACGATTTCTTTATACTGTTTTATAATGTTGATGAGATCTTCAACTGTCAAATCAGTGTCTTGCTGAGAACCGTTTTGGTGTTTTTGGTTGTCCATGATCTTATCAAACTTGTATTTTGGAATTTCTAGAACGACGTCACCGAACATTTGAATGAATCTTCTATAACTGTCGTATGCAAATCTACGATTCTCTGTCAATTTGGCAAGACCTTCTACGGATTCATCGTTAAGTCCGAGATTGAGTACTGTATCCATCATTCCAGGCATGGATACAAATGCGCCTGAACGAACGGAAACCAACAATGGATCATTGGGATCACCAAGAATCTTACCGGTCTTTTTCTGTAGATCATCCAAATATTGATCGATTTCGCTGACAATATCCGGTACGATTTTTTCGCCATCTTTGTAAAATTGGTTGCAGGCTTCGGTGGTGATGGTAAAACCATCTGGTACAGGAAGGCCAATTTTTTTCATTTCCGCTAAATTGGCGCCCTTACCACCGAGCAATTTTTTCATGTCTTTGTTCCCCTCTTCAAAAGCATAAACAAATTTTCTCATCTTTTAACCTTCCTTACTCTCTTTATTTTATAAAAAACCCATAGCAAAAAAATACCATGGGTCAGTTATCAAGGATGTCTACTTAAGTTTTATGTTTAGACCGGTTATTTCAAGTATGATGCTGGCAGTTTCCTCAATCGCTTTAGTCGCCACGTTGATCACAGGACAACCAAGCTGCCTATATACTTTGTCGGCGTATTCGAGTTCTTCCAGTATTCTTTCAAAGTTCGCATATTCCACATCGGAAGAGAGACCGAGTGATTTGAGTCGCTCTATTCTCACTTCATTTAATTTTTCAGGTGAGTTTGTCAGTCCGATCAAACGATTTTTAGGGACTTGAAATATTTCTTTCGCTACAGGTATTTCAGGAACCAGTGGTACGTTTGCGACTTTGACATTTTTATGTGACAAATACATACTGAGCGGTGTTTTCGACGTTCTCGAAATTCCCAGCAATACAACATCGGCATATTTGAGTCCCCTCAGATCTTTACCGTCATCATATTTTACAGCAAATTCAATTGCGGCTACTCGTTCAAAATAGTCGTCATCCAGTTTGTACATTGTTCCAGGTTTACGGGCCGGAGGATCACCGAAAAACGTTTCGAACTGGTTGAGAACCGGTGACAATATGTCGTGACATATGACGTTATGCTTGGCACAAATCAGTTTGATGTTTTGGGTGAGTTCTTCAATAACCGTAGTAAACAGTACAATCGACTGATGTTTAGCAGCTTCAAGAACGATTTCCTCAACGGCTTCCGTGTCGCGCACATAGTTATACTTTTTGACGACATAATCCTTATTGATAAATTGATTCATTGCTGCTCTAGCGACATGTGATGCAGTTTCCCCCAAAGAATCTGATAGGATGAAAATCTGATATCGATTGTCCATATTTACCTCCAATTTTTCAGCTTCTTATATTAATATCCATATTTTAAAACTTTAATCGCTCATTGATATAATTGATAAGATCACTTATTTTAATACGCTCCTGAATCATGGAGTCTCGATGTCTAATGGTGACACTTTGATCTTCTGCTGATTCAAAATCATAAGTGATGCAAAACGGTGTTCCAATTTCATCATGGCGTCTATAACGTTTACCAATACTGCCTGAATCATCAAATTCGACATTGAAATGTTCAGATAAAGAAGCATAAATTTCTTCAGCACCTTCATTCAATTTTTTTGAAAGTGGGAAAATAGCTGCTTTTATTGGTGCAAGGGCAGGATGAAATTTAAGGACTATTCTACTTGTTCCATCTTCTAGCGCCTCTTCGTTGTAAGCATCCACCAAAAATGCAAGCGTCACACGGTCGGCTCCAAGTGATGGTTCAATGCAAAATGGAACATATTTTTCATTTGTGATTGGATCTTGATAGCTAAGATCGACTTTGGCTTGCGACATATGCGCTTTAAGATCGAAATCGGTTCTGTCAGCGATTCCCCAAAGTTCACCCCAACCGAATGGAAAACGATATTCGATATCTGTTGTGGCATTGGAATAGTGAGAAAGTTCCTCTGCATCATGATCCCTGAATTTTACATTTTCAGGGGTCATTCCGAGCTTATAAAGCCACTCCATACAAAATTCTTTCCAATATGCGAACCATTTCAGATCTTCACCAGGCTCACAGAAAAATTCAAGTTCCATTTGTTCGAATTCACGTGTTCTGAATGTGAAGTTACCTGGAGTGATTTCATTTCTGAAAGATTTACCGATTTGTCCTATACCAAAAGGTATTTTCTTTCTGGAAGCACGTTGAATTGCTTTGAAATTGACAAAAATGCCTTGAGCTGTCTCTGGGCGTAGGAAGATTTCTGTGGAAGTATCTTCAACCACCCCTTGAAATGTCTTGAACATCAAATTGAACTGTCTTATGTTGGTAAAGTTGTGAGCACCACAATGAACGCATTTGATCGCTTCCTCTGCGATGTATGCTTCCATTTTCTCATTGCCCCAAGAATCAATCGCTTCAGGTGTTTCGCCTTTGGCTTCCATATGGGCTTCAATAAGTTGATCTGCTCTATATCTGGTCTTGCATGATTTACAGTCCATAAGTGGGTCGTTGAATCCACCAACATGTCCAGAAGCTACCCAGACTTCGGGATTCATCAAAATTGCTGTATCAATTCCTACATTGTAAGGACTGCTCTGAACAAATTTTTTCCACCAAGCCTGTTTGACATTATTCTTAAGTTCCACACCAAGTGGGCCATAATCCCAAGTGTTTGCGAGTCCACCGTAAATATCCGAACCCGGAAATATAAATCCTCTTGATTTAGCTAATGATACCACTTTTTCCATTGTTACTGAATCCATATTGTTATCCTCCTAAATTTTACCATAAACATAAAAAAATCCTCCATCCCTTAATAAAATAAGGGACGAAAGATTATTCCGCGGTTCCACCCTAGTTGACGTAAAACGTCCACTTTAGTACGCATCGCTCCGAAGCGCCTTTCAATACATGGATTTATCGATTCACACCAACCATCGACTCTCTTACAAACCTGTGTATTTACTATTTCTTCATCATAGCAGCAGTATTTTAGATGATTTTAACATAAAGCCAATCACCTGTAAAGTACACATATGAATAATTTACTGACCTGAATTTTCGTCATCATCCGATTCAAAGATATCATCTTCAAAAAAGTCATCTTCAACAACAGTTTCTTCAGGTTTAGCAGTTGTATTTTTTTCCTTTTTATCTTTTGAAAGGAAGGATACAAATTCATCAAACTTTTCTTGGGTCAACTCATTGAAATTGATCGTTCCACCATCTTTTTTGAGAATCTTGAGCTCACATCCTGTAGCTACTGCGGCAATAATGGCTGCAACAGTTGGAATTGTGAAGATCACAGCACTGATTGCTCCTGCCATGATTGGAATATCAACGATAACCTTTCCATTTTTTATGATTAGGATCTGATGGACCAAGCCTTCATTCACTAGTGCTTTCAATCTTTCAACGATTTCTTGACCATTGATTTTTTTACCGGTTTTAAAACCGCCGGTTTGCATTTCTTCAATATCAACGATTGCTTTTAATACGTCACCCTCATTTTTCTCGAGTGCTTCTTTTGCTATTTTATAGCTTACGTTTGTACGGTCAATGACTTCATCGACCATTTCAAGTGTAATTCTCATAATCATCTCTCCTCGATCTATTCTTTATTATAACCATTATATCACTATGAAAATTAAAAAACATACTTTATCTGATAATTAGCATGGTTTTAATCGTATTTTAATCATTTGGGCATCAAAATAGCGATGGCGTTTGCCATCGCTATTTTATGAACTTTGAGTGGTTTAGATTTTAAATTTATTGATGTTGACTTCAAGATTCTCAGCAAGCTCTCTTAGGTGGTCTGCAGATGATGCGACCTCTTCGACAATTGCAGTTTGTTCTTCCATTGAGGCACTTACCTCTTCAGATGCTGCAGCAGCTTCCTCGGAAATACTAGCTATGCTTGAGATACTGTCGAGGATTTCCACTTTGCTGACATCTAGAACTTCTATATCTTTTGATACGGAATCAATGACTGTCTGAATGCTATTGATGGCTTCAAATATGGATTTAAAGGAATCTTCCACTCTGTAGACAGCTTCATTTTGGTCATTAGATCTCGCTTTGACTTCCTGCATGATATTGACGGTGTTTTTACTACCGGTCTGAATGCTCATAACGATGTTTTTGATTTCACCCGCGGCTTTGCTGGACTCTTCGGCCAGTTTGCGAATTTCATCTGCGACAACTGCAAAACCTCTACCATGTTCGCCTGCTCTTGCAGCTTCAATTGAAGCATTGAGAGCAAGAAGATTCGTTTGCTCAGCGATAGTGCTGATTGCTTGAACAATACTGCTGATATCTTTGGATTGCTTTTCAAGTTCAAGTATTGATGTCTCAGTCTTTAGAGTAGCCTCGTTGTTCTCAGTATTTTTTTCTCTCAATACTCTTACAGCTTCTTCGCTAGATGCATTGACTTCACTGGCGTTATTGGCAAGTTTGATCATACCAACGATGTTGTCGGTGAGTGTACGGATATTTTCACCCATCTGATCTGCGATTCTGCTACTTGTTTCACTATCTTGTGCTTGTTTCGTCGCTCCGGCAGCTACTTCTTCAACGGCGTGGGAAACCTCTTTGGAAGCCAAGTTCGCGCGATCTGATAAGCCTACCAGATAATTGGCGGAAGTCAGTACATTCTTGGTAGCATCGTTAACATTACCGACAAGACCTGAAATGTTATCAATCATAAAGTTGAGATCATTTCCTAGTCTTCCAATTTCATCATTCGTTTTTACCGTAATGCGCTTGGTCAAATCCCCTTTGCTCACTACACTAAGTGTCTCGGACATATTTTTGACATTCTTTATGATTGTGTTTGAAAAGATTACAGCAGCAACTATAGCAAGAGCCAAAAGTATAGTAGCTATTATGACGATGGTCAATAAAAGTTTGTTTGTGGATTCAGCGATTTCACGTTCATCTACTACTGCGAGAATTTTCCATCCCAAAGATTCCACATTCGTTAAAAATGCAACTCGATCCACTCCATCTCTTTCGTATTCATATTGTCCTGAAGTGTTGGTCTCGACGAATGTCCTAAGACCATCTATGGAGATTGGTTTATTGATGAGCTCCGGATCAGGATGAGTAAACGGCGTATTGTCAGGACCGATTAAAATAATGTAACCATACTTGCCAATCTTTACATTGTTGGCCAGATCCGAAATCTGAGAAATATCAAGATCAAGTGCCAATACACCTTCAAGTGATCCAGATGGACTTATAACCGGTGCTCCAGCCGATATGACTATAGCGCCTTCTATGGCATCCACATAAGGAGCTGTCCAAATTAATCCATTCTTGTTTACAGCGTCGATATACCACGGTCTGCTTGTCGGATCGTAATCAGATGGCAGATCGACTTCGGGATATATATGGAACGCCTTATCCTTGTAGCCCACGTATACATTCTTCACTTCTGAGTACTCATTTATGAAAGACTCAAACGATTTGTACATCCATGTTCTGCTTTCAGCATCGGTTCTACCTAGTTTGATATTGGCATCCGTTGACAAAAGCCCTGTTGCTCTTGAATAAATCGCCATATAGTTTTCTATGCTTTGTTTTACTAGAGCTGATTGCTCTTGACTGGTGTTTGTCAAATTCTCGAAATATGAATCTGATGTGGTCTTGTAAACCGTAGCACTGAGTGCGATCATCGGTATTGCAATGACCAGTACAAAAGCAATGATCAGCTTAGCTCTTAAGCTCATGTGTTTTTTCATATAAACCTCCTCAAAGTTGGATAATAATTATAATTTTATATATACCCATTATATTAAATTATATTAACACACATCGAGTCAAAAAAAAAGAAAATGCTTCCACATTTTCTAATAAACTTAAAAAAATTTCATAAGATGTCCAAAAAATCCTTAGACTTGATTTTCGTTATGCCTTGATGTACCATTAAGAATTTTTCAAATATTTCTATGATCTTGATTGTGTAGTTCGGATGAATCTTTGTTTTGACGATTACCCGTACATCCTTTTCCATCAAGTACATCATAATACTTATAAACTGTTGATTCAGTTTTATAGGCTCCGGTCCACCTTTGCAATTCGAACAAATCATTCCGCCAGAATGGATTGAGAAATAAAATTGATCAGTGGTTGCCCCACAATGAATACATGTGTTGTCAAAATGAGGTTTATGTCCAGTAATTTTGGCCAACTTTATAAGATAGGCCGCTCTGAGTAAATTATAATCGATATCTTGTAATGACAACAAGTGAACGATCTCAACGATCAACTGAAAATGCTCAGTGTCAGCAATATTAGGATAGATTGTCAAATTACATAGCTCTATAAAATAATTGCCAAACGCCAGTGAGTTCAAATCATCAGCAATCCTAAAATGTGAGTCGTGAATGTCGAATGAAGTTACTTTCATGGTTTTAGTCTTGGTATTTAAAATGAAACGACCGAAAACAAATGGTTTTGAGCAAGCGGCAAGAGGAGATTTAGAACTTTTCGCTCCATTTGAAACCACTTCCATTTTTCCAGCTTTTTTTGTAAATAGAGTCAAGAAAATATCATTGTTGATGCTTTTATTAGCTCTGAGTACAATTGCGTCAGTCTCAAAATACATCATTACACCTACATTCTAGCCATCATCAATGTTGCGAGAGTAAAATATATACTTAATCCCGTAAGGTCAATGGTGGTAGTTATAAATGGCGCTGAAGCAACTGCTGGATCCACACCGATTTTCTTGAACACCAAGGGTACAATTGTGCCAATTGTTGCGGCGGTGGCCATATTTGCCCACATCGCGATACCTACAATAAATGCAATGTGATACTCAGTTTTCATGATAAGAGCAGCTATTCCAACGATGGTTGAACATACAATGCCAACAAAAAGACCAACAGACACCTCGTGAATAAGCGTTCTGAAAATTCCTGATCCCTCAATTTCATGAAGAGCGATGTTTCTGACGGTAATCGTTGAAGATTGTGTTCCAACATTACCACCCATACCAGCAAGAAGTGGCATGAATAATGCCAGAGAAGCATTGGCACTTATGGTAGCCTGGAAATGAGTCAAAACAGTGGCAGAAAGCAATCCACCAAAAATGGTGATAATAAGCCATGGCAATCTTGATTTGACCGAATTTCTTACTCTTTCAAAAAGGGTTGCATCGTTTTCATACGTCTCCTCATCTGAAGAACCGGCGAACTTATAAATATCCTCTGTCGCTTCTTCTTCAATGATGTCGAGTACGTCGTCAATTGTAATGATTCCTCGAAGAATATCATTATCATCAATGACTGGTATTGCCAAAAGATCGTATTTCGAAACAATCTTTGCAACTTCTTCTTGATCGTCATTGACATTGACTGTTATAAGATTTTCATTCATGACCGATGCAACAGAACGGTTTGGAGCGGATACGATGAGTTCTCTCAGTGATATGACGCCCACCAATCGTTCCAAATCATCAGTAACATAAATATAGTAAATCGTTTCAGCATCAGGAGCTATTGCCCTCAATGTTTCTATGGCATAATATATGGAATAATCTTTTTGAATCGACACATAATCCTTGGTCATCAGACGTCCGGCAGTGTATTCTTCATAGATGAGCAACTCTTTGACATCAGCCGCATCTTCATAGTCCAAGAACGCAATGATTTCACGTTGTCTGCTTTCAGGCAGTTCGCTCAATTTATCAACGATATCATCTTGGGACATGAGATCCAAAATAGCCACTTTTTTCTCGTAACTGAGTGCTTTCAGAAGTGTGCTGAAATCTTCAGAATTGACTTCTTCCAGTACCTCTGTTGCAAGTTCATCAGTCAATAAGCCAAAAACGAGTTTCTGATCTTCTTCTTCCAGGTTTTCAAGTACTTCTGCTATGTCTGCGGCGTGCATATTTTCCAAATAATTATGAAGTTCCAATTCCTGTTGATTCTCAAGGAATCTCTCGATATTGGATAAATATTCGTAAAACTTCATTATACTCAAATTGTGCACCCCCTTCTTGTTAGTCTTTGTATCCTATATTGTTTAGGAAATTCTGGTTATCTCTCCATCCCTCTCTAACTTTTACCCAAAGCTGAAGATTGACTTTTGAATCCAGGAAAAGTTCTATATCTTGTCGGGCACTTTTCCCAATACCTTTAAGTTTCCTTCCTTCTTTACCAATTATGATGCCTTTGTGCGATTTTTTTTCACAAACAATATCAGCTTCTATGTCATATATTGGTTTATCAGTTCTAAGTTTCATGCTTTGAATTTCTACAGCGACTCCATGTGGGATTTCATCTTCCAAATACATCAATACCTTTTCGCGAATGATCTCACCGACAATTGTTCTTTCAGTCTGATCGGTCAAATGGTCTGTCGGGTAATATGGAGGCCCCTCAGGAAGTTCATTTTTAATAGCTTCCATGAGGTCTTCAATTCCTCTGCCCATCGTTGCGGACATCCCTAGGATTTTCTTTATGAAATCAAATTGACCATACATTTCGTATAATCTTTTGAACTCTTCAGGTTTTACCAAATCTGTTTTATTGATGACCAAAATGACTTCAACACCGGCTTCTTTTATAAAATCCAAGAGATATTGGTCTCCAGGTCCTATTTTTGATGAATGGTCCATCATGAGTATAACGACATCAACGTCTTTGACAGCATTTTTAGCACTTGAGACCATGTAGTCGCCAAGCTTGCTTTTGGGTCTATGAATCCCTGGAGTATCCACAAAGACAATTTGAGAATCGTCATCGTTGTACATCGCGGTGATTTTGTGTCTAGTTGTTTGCGGTTTATCTGACATTATTGCGATTTTTTCGCCGACCAGTCTGTTAAGTAATGTAGACTTTCCTACATTTGGTCTACCAATAATGGTCACAAAACCTGATTTGAATGGCATTATTTCCTCCTTGAAAAACGGATCATTTTATATCGATTCCTGTAAATGAATGGGGTAAAAGTTCGTCTATTTTATAGACTTCATAATCATAGTCTTTTGCTACAATGATGTCAATATCTTTTCCGAATTCAACGATCACTTGTCTACAGATCCCACAAGGATATGTGAAATCCTTGCTTGAGGACACTACTGCAATCGCGGTATACACCTTTTCACCTTCTGAAATGGCTTTGAAAATCGCTGTTCTTTCCGCACAATTAGTTGCACCTAAAGATGCGATTTCTACGTTACATCCCGTATATACTTTTCCGCTTTTCGTTAAAAGAGCAGCTCCGACATTGAATTTTGAATATGGAGTGTATGCAAACTCCATTGCTTCATAAGCTTTTTCCACTAATTCCTTAAAAGTCATATCGTTTCACCTCATTGAATGATTGTCTCGGATTTACCAGTCTCAAATATTTGAAACCATGTAACACCCGGATTGAGTTTGATCGGTGTTCCATCGCTTTTATAAAACGATGTGCTCGTATGAGCAGATGATTTGTCCCATTTGATATCAATCACCTCACCACCTGTATACAGTTTACCCGTTCCGCTTCCAATAAAATCAACTTTTAATCTGCCTTCATTATCTATGACTTTGGTTTTGGCATATTGAACGATGATATTGGTACACGTCAGTTGATTCTGATCATTTTCATCAACGTGGGGTTCACCATTAGTATATCTATAATAAAGCTTGTTTTCATTGTTATAAGTATACGAAGTGGTATAGCCAGTTCGATCAGTTGGTGTAGGCTCTTTGTATTCAAAGGTGATTTCAGATGCTTTCGTTCCATTTAGTGCGAGAAAATCATCATTAAAAGATAAAAACTCAGGAACTTTGGTTTTCGTATATCCTTTTCGATTGCCTTCTTCAATAAGGACTTTTGAAGAAGTATACATGTTGTGGGGAATCCTTTTGTGACTCACACGCCAGAATGATCCACTGGAAAGTCCATCTATATCCGCCATTTCGTATGCTCTGATATCTTTAAGCGCTTGGTTCGATCCTCCAACATGGACATAATATGGATCATATTCCAATGCTTTTTCAACAAAATAGGGCCTTGCACTTCTGACGGGACCGATAAGTTCCGGATAATCAGAATAGAAAATCGCCATATATCTTGTGATTCTACCTTCTGCCAAAATTTCATAGACAATATCAGCCTCGGATAATGCCGCTTGGGGTCTGGCAGAATATAGATTGTCAAGCATGACAGCAATTGGTCTTCTATCAAGAACAGAATCATCCACGTATAGGCCAGTCAAGGGATTAATGACTTTTCCTGTTAAATCCACTTCGCCTTGATCATCTTCTTCCAGTATGGGTTCAACAACGATAATCGGAACATTATCCTCTTTTTCAATAATCTCCTTTTCGATCTCACTTGTTTCATTTTCATTGTTTCCTGATCTAATCGCAAATACTATACCTATGATGACTATAATCATCACAATTCCTATCGCAATGGCAATTATGATTTTCTTGTTATTTTGCATTGTGCCTCCAGATGAGTTATTTAAAAATACCTAATTCTTTTATTATAGACTTCTCATGCGATCTCATTTCTGCTTTTTCTATATCAGTCATGTGGTCATATCCTAACAAATGTAAAAGACTGTGGATGACGAGATAGACAATTTCCCTTTCAATGGAATGGCCAAATTCGTTTGCTTGCGACTTGGCCTGATCCAGAGAAATCACAATATCTCCCAAATAGATAAATGATTCTTTGATGCCGTCATCTTTGATGGAATCATACTGAGGGAATGACAAAACATCTGTCACTGAATCTTTATTGCGGTATTCTCTGTTCAAAGACTGAATTTTCAAGTTATCTACAAATAACAAACTTACTTCTCCATCCGCTGAGATGGATTCATGTTTTAGAACACATGTCATTGCATCCTGAATTAGTGATTCCAGGTTGCTTTCAAGAACTATATCAGTTTCATTTGTAATCTCAAGTGTCATTTTGAACCTCGATTCATAAATTTATTCTTTGGGCTCATTGTCATCAAAAGTCTCTTTTGAAATCTGATTGACATCCACTTCAGGATATTCAATCCTCTCATGAAAAATTCCACTCAATACGTTAAGGAACGACTTTTTAACAATTTCAACTTCCTTCATTGTTATATCTGCAGATGACAATTGATTCTCTGCAATCTTTTGAGAAATGAGTTTATCAATCATTTCAGAAAGCGAAGCTTTGGTCGGACTCTTGAGCGTTCTCACAGCAGCTTCGACAGAATCCGCAAACATAAGAATTACAGCTTCCTTGGATTCTGGTTTGGGGCCGGTGTATAAAAATTTCGACGGATCGACATCAGGGTTTCCACTCTGCTCTTGATGATAAAAATATTTGATCAGTGACGTTCCGTGATGTGCTTTCATAATATCGATGACTTCCACGGGCAATTTATTTTTTTCAGCGAGCTCAACACCTGTCACCATATGGTTTCTGATGATATTGGCACTGATTTGTGGAGGCAGTTTATCATGCGGATTTTCACTTCCAAGTTGATTTTCTTTGAAATAATAAGGGCGGTCCAATTTACCGACATCATGATAGAATGCTGCAACACGTGTCAATAGACTGTTTGCTCCAATATCGTGCGCGGCGGTCTCCGCCAGATTACCGACTAAAACGCTGTGATGATATGTTCCAGGTGCTTCAATCAATAATCTCTTCAGCAGAGGTCTGTTGGGATTTGATAATTCAAGCAACTTGAACGGGGTCAATATGCTGAAAAAGCCTTCAAAAAAAGGCATTACACCAATTGTGATCACGGCACTGAGTATGCCGTTACCAAGTGCAAAGATCACATTCATTGGCAGTTCGGTATAGTCCGATTTGAACAATAATGATTGGGTAATCGCAAAAATCATGAGTACCAATGCACTGAAAAGACCATCTGTGACCACTTGAGAACGTTGTTTGATATTTCTTACCAAAACAGCCAATATCAAAACTGAGACCAAATAAGCAAGAATCAAAGTCGATGACATTCCAGTCCACAAATGAACCAAAATAATCAATGCGCTTCCAAAATAAATAACAATTGTCGGGGTCAACATTATACCTGCAAGCATTGAAAATGCGGGTATAGGAACAATATATGGTGAAATGTCAAAGAAAAATTTGCTGCTTAAAAACGAAAAAATGAACAGGCTCATCAATATTGCATATTTCTTGGTGGATGAAAGTACATTCTTTTCAAAAGAGTATAAAAACAAATGGAGTACAGTCCAAATCATGAAAATCAAGACCAAGAGACCTGATATTATGAAGAAATGATCTCTTCTTGATTCAATTAACATTTCTCCATCTTTCAAAATTTGATGAATTTCTTCTGTGACCACATCGCCTTTTGAAACAAGCAGCATCCCTTTCGGATAGGTGACATCTTCTATTTTCAGAATTTCCGCTTCAATTTTAGTATTTGTTTTCTCTTCATCTATAAATTGATTGTCTGTCAAAGCCCCGCGAATCAATTTGCTCAGGTAGACTTTGTCACGATCGTTGAGATCAGTTTGGGAGTTGACATAAGTGTCGATGTTCTCAAGAACAGGATCGATATCCTTTGCCGGTAGTCCTCCGGACATGTTCTGTGACGTGATATCAACCGCATAATTTCTTAACAGATCAAGTTTTTCAGTGGATAACACTACAAGATTCATGAGGTCTTCTTCACTGAGACCATATTCATTCTTCTTTTCAATTCCAGCGTAAACGCGTTTCATGATTTCAGGATCATTAGAATAAGAAGCCTTAATTTCAAGCAACCTAGAAAAAAATTCAGTTAAGTTTTTCTTGGATTCCACCAGTTTTGAAAAATCAATGTACATGACTGGCTCAATTTCGAGTGCTCTTGATGTGCGCAGCGCTTCTGTTTTTGTAATATCGACTACTTCTTTGTCAAGGTGAATATCCTCCTTGACTATTTCTCCAACTTCGTAGTTATAGAGTCCGAAAAAGACTGAGTTATTCAGTACAAAAAAAACTATCGCAAGACTGACGAACATGATGCCTGTATTGACAAGCAAAGGTTTATTCTTGAACTTTTTTCTATTTTTTTTCATAATTTTTCACTCCATGAGCTTTCTCATATTGATCGTAACTTATGATTATTTTTTTTACAAGTTCATGTCTGACTACATCTCTGTCAGTCAAGTGAACAAATCCGATTTCATCCACTTCTCTCAATACATCAATGGCATGCACAAGTCCAGATTTCTTTCCTATAGGTAAATCAACCTGTGTGACATCACCGTTTACTACAACTTTAGAATCAAATCCAAATCTGGTAAGGAACATTTTCATTTGCTCTTTTGTTGTATTTTGAGCCTCATCCAATATTATGAATGCATTTTCAAGAGTTCGGCCTCTCATGTATGCTAGTGGCGCAATTTCAATCAGCCCCCGTTCTTTGAAGGAATTGAATGTATCTGCACCAAGAATGTCATAAAGTGCGTCATAAAGTGGTCTTAAGTATGGATCCACTTTCATTTGTAAATCTCCAGGTAAAAATCCGAGACTTTCTCCTGCTTCAACAGCTGGCCTGGTCAATATGATTCGGCTCACTTCGTTGTTCTTGAAAGCTCTGACTGCCATCGCTACCGCAAGAAAAGTCTTTCCTGTCCCAGCAGGTCCGATTCCAAAAACAAGATCTTTAGTTTGAATGGATTTAATATACTGATTTTGTCCCAAAGTCTTAGGTTTGATGTATTTTCCACGAGCTGTCACACAAATAAATGATTTGTTGAGGTCTTCAAGTTTGGGGCCATCGCCCACTTCAACAGATTGAACCAAATAATTTACCCTATGTGAATCTATTGTCTCACCCGCTTGAATGCTTTTTATGAGTATCTTTATGACTTCATCCACTTTGGAAACCCTTTCGGAATCACCTTTGATGATGATTTCACCATCCCGTGATGCTATGCTTACATTGAAATATTTTTCTATGATTTTGATATTTTCATCCAAATTTCCAAACAATAAGTGTAGAGCGCTAAAATCATTAAGCAGTATTTTCTTAACTGTCACATCTGTCATAATTGCCTCCATATGATCCAATGGCTTTACAATTATTCTAGCATAATAATTGTAAACCTGCACTGGAAAATAAAATGGCATATCCATAAGGATATGCCATTACATATTGTAAATAATATGTTTAATTATTAGGATAAAGCTTTTTTTACAAGGTCTGCAACTATTTTGCCGTCTGCTTTTCCTTTTGTTGCATTAGTAACAATTCCCATTACTTTACCCATATCTTTCATGTTGGTGGCACCAGTCTTTGCAATCGCTTCTTGAACGATTACAGAAATAGCCTCCTCAGAGAGTTGTTCAGGCATATAAGTCATAAGAATCTTAATTTCTTCTTGCGTCATATCAACTAAATCTTGACGTTCGCCTTTTCGAAATTCTTCGATGGCGTTATTCTTTTGTTTGATTTGTTTGGCTATGATATCAATGACATCAGCATCATCAAGTTCTATGCGTTCATCAACCTCAACCTGCTTTATAGCAGCTCGAAGCATTGTGATCGAAGACTTTCGAAGTTTGTCCTTGTCTCTCATTGCAACTTTTAAATCATCCATAAGCACATCTTTTAGTGACATTTGATCAACCCCTCACTAAAACTGCTTTTTCTTTTTCTTTCTAGCTGCTTCAGACTTTTTCTTACGCTTGACACTAGGCTTCTCGTAATGTCTTCTCTTCTTGATTTCAGCCATTACCCCAGCCTTAGATGTTTCTCTCTTAAATCTTTTTAAAGCACTATCAATACTTTCATTTTCTCCTACTTTGATGCCAGACATTCACATTCCCTCCCTCCGTTAATAGATTCTTTAATAGTACAGAGGAATGTACCTAGAACATACTTTGTCATTATACACTAAAAATATCTAAAAATCAATACCTCTTTCATTGATTTTTAACCAGGTGGCCACTTAAGATTTCTGCCACCAAGCAAGTGATAATGAACATGAAAAACACTTTGACCTCCATCTTTTCCGATGTTGGTCAGAAGTCGATAACCGGAGTCATCAATTTCGTTTTTCTTCGCTAGTTCCGATGCAACCAACTGTATATGACCAAGCAATGCTTGATCGGATAATTGCGCCGCATTCAAGGAATCAATATGTTTTTTCGGTACGATTAAAACATGAACGGGCGCTTCAGGATGGATGTCATTAAATGCGTAGACAAAATCATCTTCATAAACCTTGTCAGATGGAATCTCGCCTTTAATAATTTTACAAAATAAACAATCCACTAAGTAACACCTCCTTTCATGTCAATGTCTGTCCATTAATCATTATATCAAATTTTTCAAATGAATTCACCAAATAATTGATTTGGTGCAATCTTTTTTAGTTTTACAGTATAAATTTCACCTAATTTAAGTGTGTTTTCAGTTTTTATATGAACTTTTAAATAGTTTTTGGTATGGCCAATGTAAAGTTCATTTTTCAACTCTTCAACAAGCACCTCTGAAACCTTACCATCAAACTGATCGACATAGTCCTCTCTGCAAATCGCTTCCAGTTCAGAAAGGATTTCAGCACGTTTTTTCTTTGTTTGGGATGGTATTTGATCGGGCATTGTTGCAGCCGGTGTTCCTTCTCGTTTTGAAAATGGGAAGATATGCATTTCGCTGAAATGAATTTTCTTTAGGAATTCATAGGTCTCGTCGAATTCCTCCTCTGTTTCACCTGGGAAACCAACAATTATATCCGTTGTGATTGAAGGAGATAAATAAATCGTTCTAAGTTTTTCTACGGCTTTTTCAAACTGATCAGTGGTGTATTTTCGATTCATTCTTTTTAGTACCGTATCAGACCCACTTTGTAACGATAAGTGGAAATGGTCACAAATTTTAGGTAACGCATTGATGCGATTTATAAAAGAATCGGTAATAAGTCTTGGTTCAATAGAACCTAAGCGTATACGTTCAACACCATCAACCTGATGAATGGCTTCAACCAGATCCATGAGTTCAGTCTTTTCCAGATCAAGCCCATATGACCCGATATGGATTCCTGTCAGCACGAATTCCTTGTACCCTTTTTCAGTAAGTCTGATAATCTCTTCCACTACATTTTCAGACGATCTGCTTCTAACGTGTCCCCTCGCATATGGAATGATACAATATGAGCAATATTGATTGCAACCTTCTTGAATCTTCACAAATGCTCTGGTGTGTGTTGCGACGCTATCGAGACTCATATTTTCGAAAGTGTTGATGTTCATAATGTCCTCGACGATAACATAAGGCTTTTGGTGCTTTCCTTCTATATAATCATTGATATAATCAAGTATTTTTCCACGTGCGTCAGTGCCAATAACTATATCCACTTCTTCAATCTCACTGACTTCCTCAGTAGAAATCTGGGCATAACATCCCATGACAATGACAATGCTCTCTGGATTATTCTTCTTTGCCCTTCTGATCATTTGACGAGACTTTTTGTCACCCACATGTGTCACAGTACATGTATTGATGATGTAAATATCTGCAAGATCTTCAAAAGATACAATATCATATCTGTTCTTGAAGAAAAGGTCCATTAATGCATCAGTTTCATATTGATTGGTTTTGCACCCTAAGGTTGCAAATGCGACTCTATTCATTCAATTAATCTCCTCTATTCCAAGCCACCAGATTCGTATTGAATGCAGGTGGTTGCGACAAATCCGGCCGTTTCCGTACGTAAAATCCTCTTACCCAGAGATACGACCTTAGCACCAAGTGCTTTCATTTTTTTGATTTCCGCATCATCAAAGCCGGCTTCTGGACCTACTAATACTGCAACGTTCTTATAAGATTGATTTTTAAGGCTCGACTTTAAGCTAAGCTGTTCCTCATTTTCATATAACAGGAGGAACAAATCATAATCAGAAATCAATTCAGATACAGCATTCATATTAAGTAAGCCATCAATTTTAGGAATGAAATCTCTTTTAGATTGCTTCGAAGCCTCTTTTATGATCTTTTCGTATCTTTCGATCTTCTTCGGAACATCCTTGGGTTTGAGTTCCACTATACATCTTTTGGACTCTACCAAATAAAAATGATGAACGCCAAGTTCTACATTTTTCTGTAAAATCAGTTCCATCTTTTGACCTTTTGGGAGACATTGAAACAAATCTATGGAAACATCGGACTCATTCATATGGTTTGATTTTTCAAGGATGTCAAATACAATCTCACTTTCTGAAATGAAACGGACTTCTGATAAATATACGAAATTATTTGAGATCAGTTCCACTTGTTCCTTGCTTTGAATTCGAAGCACTCTAACCAAGTGATGTATAGAACTTTCACTCATCATATGAATAGCATCTTGACTGATGACATCTTCCTGATCTAAAAAAAATCTATGCATATTATCCTCATTTCTTCCTAGACACGACCACTGCCCATTCCCCTTTTTCAATTATTTCTACTATAATAAAGCCGGAGTTCTCAAGCTTATTCTTTACAGAGTCTACTTTACTGAGTATGATTCCCGAAGCAATGAATAGCGCTTCAGGTTTTAAAACCTTATCTATATCATCCACGAGCTCTATAATGACTTCAGCTATAATATTGGCTACAACCATTTCTGATTTTTCTGTGATTACTGAGATCAAGTCTCCTTGTCTGATGTCTGTTATGTCTTGTAAATTGTTGAGTTTCACGTTTTCAATAGCTGTTTTGACAGCAACAGGATCGATATCAACTCCAATGACTGATTTCGCACCAAGCAGTCCCGCGGCGATGGATAATATACCACTGCCACATCCAACGTCCACGACAGTGTAGCTCTCGTCAATATATTTTTCAATCATCTCAATGCAAAGCGATGTGGTCTCATGAGTTCCGGATCCAAATGCGTTTCCTGGATCAATCTCAATAACGATATCCCCTTCGTTTATATCAAATGACTCCCAACTTGGTTTGACAACGATTTTGTTGCCTAAACGAAATGGTTTGAAGTATTTCTTCCACTCATTTTCCCAATCTTCCTGATAGACGATCTTGTAATCGATTTCAGCGAGACCTGGATCGAGTCCGAAGCTCTTTAATCCCAACACTTTTTCTTTGAGTATTTCAATCGTTGCTGCTATATCATCTCTATCCAAATATGCTGTGACCAATGCTCCCTCAAAATCGAGTTCTATATTTTGCGGATCAAAAAAATCCCACAATCCAGATGAATTTCCATCCATATCCGGATCTTTTGGATTTGTGATTTGAACACCCTTTGCACCTTCTGAATAAAAAATGTTGCTTACTGCATCAATACTCATAATGGATGTTTTTATACTGATTTCATACCATGCCATATTAATCCCTATCCTTTTCATATGATTTATACCGATAACTATACCACACCGAAAGTTGCGAGTCCAGCACATAAAACAACCTACAGGAGAGCATCCTGTAGGTTTTGGATTTTAATGATCAGCTTAGGACATCTTTCATTTTATCGAAAAAATTTTTGTCTTCCTTACCTTTTTTACCTTTGCTGGTAGAAGTCTTAGTTGTTTCTTCACTTGAGGATGTGCTCTGCTTTTTCCCAGTAAGCTCCATCTCGATTGCCTCCAACAATTCCTTCTGTTTCTTGGTGAGGTTTTTAGGAATCTCAACGTTGACTTTGACATATTGATCGCCTCTGCCATAACCGTTGAGTACAGGAATTCCTTTACCTTTCAATTTGAACTGTTTACCGCTCGGAGTCCCTTCAGGTATGTTAAACTTAGCTTTGCCATCCAGTGTTGGCACCAAGACTTCAGCACCGAGTGCCGCTTGTGCGTATGTGACCCAAAGCTCATAATAAATATCATTGTTTTCTCTGGTGAAGTGCTTATGTGCCTTGACACGAATCACAATTATTACGTCGCCTCTCGGACCACCGTTTTGTCCTAAATCACCTTCGCCACGAATTTGCATGTTGGCGCCATGAAAAACACCAGCAGGAATTTCGACATCCTTTGAATATTTCTTTTTGACAATCCCATGACCCTTACATTGATGGCATGGTTTTTCAAAGGTTTCTCCTTTGCCTTTACATGTTGGGCACGGTTTGACACTGATTGATTCTCCAAATAATGAGCGCTGGGAGTATCTGACTTCTCCCGTTCCGTTACAAGTAGTACATTTATGTGTAGAAGTACCAGGTTCATTACCGTCACCGTGACACACATCACAAGTTTCGGTACGGAAGTACTCAATAGTAGTCTTTTTACCGAATGCAGCTTCCTCAAATTCAAGGGTCATATCGACACGAATATCCTTGCCTTTACGTGGACCGTTTCTTCTTGCACCTGAGCCACCAAAACCGAATCCGCCTCCGAACATCTCATTGATGATGTCCTCAAAGCCACCGAATCCTCCGCCTTCAAAACCGCCGAAACCTCCACCGCCACCCATATTCTGGTTGACGCCAGCGTGTCCGAATTGATCATAAAGTCTTCTTTTCTCAGGATCACTCAAAACTTCATAAGCCTCATTGATTTCCTTGAATTTGGCTTCTGATTCACTGTTATCAGGATTTCTATCGGGATGGTATTTCATTGCCAATTTTCGATAAGCTTTCTTGAGTTCGTTTTCATCTGCATTTTTATCTACGCCGAGCAACTCATAATAGTCGCTTTTACTCACTCTCAATACCGCCTTTCTGTTTTAAGTAGACAAGGCACCATAAGGTGCCTTACCGTTTAACTCTACTAGTCTACCACTTCATAATCTGCTTCGTCAACAGAATCTTCGTTATTTGAGCCTTGACCTTCAGGATTTTCTGAAGCTTGAGCATTGGCATATATTTTCTCTGCAAGTGGTTGGAAAGCTTTTGTCAATGATTCGAAATCACTTCTGATTTTTTCTATGTCATCTGTTGCCATAGAAGCTTTAAGTGTTTCAATTTTACCATTGATATCTGTTTTTTCGTCTTCTGAAACTTGATCTCCTAGATCATTGAGAGACTTTTCAATTTCATAGATCATATTATCAGCTTTGTTTCGCTCTTCAATGAGGTCTTTTTTCTTCTTGTCTTCATCTGCGAACATCTCAGCTTCTTTGACTTTTTTCTCGATTTCTTCGTCTGTAAGATGTGTGGAAGCTGTAATTGTGATGTGCTGAGTTTTTCCGGTGCCGAGATCTTTAGCACTTACATTTACAATACCATTGGCATCGATATCAAAAGTAACTTCAACTTGTGGTACACCTCTTCTTGCTGGTGGAATTCCATCTAGTTGGAATCTACCTAAAGTGACATTGTCACCAGCCATTTGACGCTCACCTTGAAGCACATGAATATCTACAGCAGTTTGGTTATCAGCTGCAGTTGAGAAAACTTGACTTTTCTTTGTTGGGATTGTTGTGTTTCTTTCAATTAATCTTGTGAACACTCCGCCCAAAGTTTCAATACCAAGTGATAATGGAGTAACATCGAGTAATAAGACATCTTTCACATCTCCAGAAAGGACTCCACCTTGAATAGCAGCTCCAAGAGCGACACATTCATCCGGATTGATTCCTTTATGAGGATCTTTTCCAATGAGTTTCTTGACAGCTTCCTGAACAGCAGGGATTCTAGTTGAACCTCCCACAAGAATAACTTGTTCGATGTCTCCTGAACTTAAACCGGCATCTTTGAGTGCTTTTTTTACTGGTTCAATAGACATGTCTATAAGATGCTTAGTCAATTGTTCGAATTTTGATCTTGTAAGATCTATATTGAGGTGAAGAGGACCGTCTGCAGTAGCAGTGATAAATGGCAGATTTATGTTTGTAGATTGAGTAGATGACAACTCTTTTTTTGCTTTTTCTGCTGCTTCCTTCAATCTTTGTAGTGCCATTTTGTCGTTTCTGAGATCAACACCATGTTCGCTCTTGAATGATTCAGCCAAATGGTCCATAACGATTTTATCGAAATCATCTCCACCTAGGTGGTTGTTACCGTTTGTAGCAAGTACTTCAAAGACTCCATCACCAATTTCAAGGATAGAAACGTCGAAAGTACCACCACCAAGGTCGAATACCATTATTTTATGTTGCTTATCTGTTTTATCAAGTCCATATGATAATGAAGCCGCAGTTGGCTCGTTGATGATTCTCTTTACTACAAGACCCGCAATTTTACCAGCATCTTTGGTAGCTTGTCTTTGAGCGTCTGTAAAATATGCTGGAACAGTGATTACTGCTTCAGTTACAGTTTCTCCCAAATAACTTTCAGCATCTGCTTTTAATTTTTGCAAGATCATTGCTGAAATTTCTTGTGGTGAGTATACCTTATCATCAATTTTCACTTTGTGGTCAAGACCCATCTCACGCTTGATAGAGCTGATTGTACGATCTGGATTCGTGATTGCTTGCCTTTTTGCTGTTTCTCCAACCAACCTTTCACCGGTCTTTGTGAATGCAACAACCGAAGGTGTGGTTCTATTTCCTTCTGCGTTAGGGATTACAACAGCTTCGCCGCCTTCCAATACCGAAACGCATGAGTTTGTGGTTCCTAAGTCAATACCAATTATTTTTGCCATAATATAGCCTCCTTAATTTCTAATTAGATACTTTTACCATACTTGTACGAATGACTTTATCATTCATTAAATAACCATCTTGCAATACTTCAACGACATGTTCGCTTTCTGAATCTTCAACGGATTCGGTCATAACAGCATGATGCATCACCGGGTCAAAAGGTTGACCAAGTGCTTCAATTTTCTTTACGCCGTTTTTATCAAAAAATGACTCAAATGATTTCTTGATCATAACAATACCATCAAGAATTTTTTGATCCATTTTTTCTGTATTTTGTGAACTGAGTGCACGCTCGAAATTATCCATAATTGGTAATAGTTCGATAAACAGCTTTTCAGTTCCATATTTGAAAATGTCAGCTTTCTCTTTTTCGACACGTTTTCGATAGTTCTGATATTCAGCATTCAATCTGAGATATTTGTCATTCAGTTGATCAATGGTCTCCTGTAGTTCGATTTCTTTATTGATCTCGTTTTCAGGAGCTTGCTCCAGCTCATCTTTTTCTACTGTTTCCAACACTTCCTGTTCTTCTTTTGTATTCTTTTTTTTCAATATTTCGTCCTCGTTTTTCTTTTTACTTTCTTTTTTCTTAGGCAATTCTGAAACACCTTCCTTCTATAGATTAATGCCAGAAAAGACGTCGGATAATGTGTTGCTGATATAGTTGACTATTGACACAACATTGCCATAATCCATTCTTTTCGGACCCAATACAATGATTTTTCCATCACTTTTTCCGTCCACTTTATATGTGGATGAAATGATACTGCAAGCATCCAATGAATCAATCCCGATCTCAGAACCTATTTTTATAGATAACTGATCTGCGGATACCTCATCAAGGAAAATCTCAAGGTTTTTTGCATCTCTAAGGAAATCAAAGATTACTTTTGCTTTCTCCGAGTCTGCAAATTCTTGAATGAAGAGGATGTGAGAAAGGCCTTCGGCATATTGCTCCGTACCATTAAGTGATTTTAAAGCGTCTTTCAAAATCGGAATCAAGTAGTCTACAAAAGTACCTAAATTTTGTAGTTTGTCTTTGAGTTTTAAAATTGAACGAACATCGATATTCTCAATGGTCTCACCTGATAGGAAGCTCAACATGGTGTCAGATACTTTGTCGAGGATGAATTGGTCTGTATAGGACATGGCCAATTGAATGTTCTTGACAATTCCAGTATCAGTCACCAAGATCAACAATACTCTGGTATCGGAAACTTTGATCAGTTTTAGATTTGCCAGTTTGCATTTATTGAACTTAGGGATGGTCACTATCGCCACCAAGTTTGTAAACTCTGAAAGAAGTTTAGCGGCCTGTTTGGCCAGGTCACTTGCCTCGATGATTCTATTTCTAAGCATCGATTGAATAATCTCTTTTTCGTCAATGCCTATGGAATGGATGTTAACCAGTGAATCGACATATAATCGATACCCCAGATCCGATGGCACTCTTCCTGAAGATGTATGAGGCTGTTCCAAATAACCAAGTTCCTCTAGATCGGCCATCTCGTTGCGTATGGTCGCAGAGCTTACACCCAGCGGGTATTTTTTCGAGATTGTTCTGGAGCCCACTGGTTGCGCTGTATCGATAAAATCACTGATGATCGCTTCCAGTATTCTCAATTGACGTTCAGAAATCATATAGTCACCTACTTTGTTAGCACTCATATCTATCGAGTGCTAATTCTATAAATATATTACTCCGATATAGCCCCTTTGTCAACCTTGAATTTGATATTTTCACTCCCGTTTACAAAATGTTAATCATTCATAAATGCCAAAAACACTTGATTGGAAAGATCGATTCCCTTTAATGTCAATTTGAGGTTGTCATCAGTCATTTGAACAAGCCCCTGATGTCTTAGACTGTTGATGATGTCTTCATTATCGGAATAAAAGTCAATGCCGTAACGTTCATTGATCTTTTGAATATCAAGTCCTTCATTGAGCCTGAGTCCAAGTATGATGGTTTCAAAAAGGTCTTCACGTTCAGAAATGACCACTTGATCAATTACCGGTTTCTCTCCGTTCTCAATTTTTTCAAGATACCTGGACATAATGGTCTCATTTGAAAAACGAACCTGCTCCATTTTAGAATGTGCCGCAAGCCCCAATCCCAAATAAGGTTTGTTTTTCCAGTAAACAAGATTATGTCTGGATTCAAATCCTTTTTTTGAGAAATTTGAAATTTCATATTGATTGTAACCGCTTTTTTTGAGAACTTCTATGATTATGTGATACATAGTCCGCTCAAGATCCTCATCAGGCATATGGATAAGACCTTTTTTCTCCGCCTCATACATAGGAGTCCCCTCTTCAAGTTTAAGCGCATATGCAGAGATATGTTCCGGTGAGAGTTCAATAAGTGTATCCAACGTGTGATGAAGATTTTCAAGTGTTTGTCCTGGCAGTCCAAACATAATGTCCACGTTGATATTTTTTATTCCAGCTTCTCTTATGGCTCTGAATGATGTGACAAATGTATTGAAATCATGAATCCTTCCTATTGAACTTAATAGGGCATTGTCAGTAGTTTGAAGTCCCATACTGAACCGATTGATTCCAGCTGACAAGTAATGGTCCAGTTTCTCATTTGTAATCGTGCCCGGGTTTGATTCAATTGTCACCTCAACGGTTTCTGAGATATTTGAAATTTTTTTCAGATGATTGATCATTTCATGAATATATTTTCCATCAATACAAGTTGGCGTACCTCCACCTATGAAAAGCGTTTCAATTTCGACATTACGAAGTGTTTCCTCATATAAATCCATTTCATTTGACAATGCACGGATATACCTGTTTATTGCATTTTCATTTTGAGCATTTCCTATGGCATAAGATGAAAAGTCACAATAAGCACATTTGGAATGACAAAACGGTATATGGATATAAAGACCTATTTTTTCCATTTCTAACCTCCAAAAAAGGACAATCGATGTCACTTGATTCTGATGACGGTCGATTGTCCGGTTTATAATTATTCTTCAAATTTCAAAACAGATAAGAAAGCTTGCTGCGGAACTTCAACATTTCCAAGTTGACGCATTTTTTTCTTACCTTCCTTCTGTTTTTCAAGCAGCTTTTTCTTTCTTGAGATATCGCCACCATAACACTTGGCGAGAACATCTTTCCTCATGGCACTTATGGTCTCTCTGGCGATGACTTTACTGCCGACAGCGGCCTGAATCGGAATGACGAACATTTGACGTGGAATGACTTCTTTAAGTCTTTCACAAATCAAACGCCCTCTACTTTCCGCCTTCGTTCTGTGAACAATCATTGAGAACGCATCCACAAGATCTTTATTAAGCAACACATCAAGCTTCACAAGATCAGACTGACGATATTCAAGGAAATCATAGTCAAGCGATCCATAGCCACGTGTTTTTGATTTTAAGGCATCAAAGAAATCGTAAATAACCTCATTGAGTGGCAATTCATAATGAAGAACAACTCTTTTAGGGTCCAGATAATCCATATGAATCATATCACCTCTTCGATTTTGACAAAGGTCCATGATATTGCCAACATATTCATTCGGCACAATGATATTGGCCTTTACGATTGGTTCCTCCATCATTTGAATTTCAGTGAGTGGAGGCAAATTGGACGGATTCTGGATCATCAGTACTTCACCGTCATTTTTAGTGACCCTATAAATAACACTTGGGGCAGTGGCAATGATATCGAGATCGAATTCACGATCGATTCTCTGTTGTATGATCTCAAGATGCAACAGCCCAAGGAAACCACATCTGAAACCAAATCCAAGTGCAACTGATGTCTCGGGTTCAAACGAAAGCGCAGCATCATTCAATTGAAGCTTTTCAAGCGCATCCCTGATCTCATCATAACTTTCGCCTTCAGCAGGATATATACCACAATAAACCATTGATGTCGCTTTTTTATATCCAGGTAAAGCATGATCAGTTGGTTTTGCAGCATGCGTAATCGTATCACCAACACGACAATCTTTTACATTTTTGATGCTTGCAGTGATATAACCAACGTCTCCGGCTCTGAGTTCTGGAACAGCAAGAGGTGTTGGAACCGATATGCCGACTTCAACGACTTCAAATTTCTTGTCAGAGGCCATCATCAGGATCTTATCTCCTTTTTTGACTGACCCTTCCATAATTCGAACAAATGCGACCGCACCTTTATAACTGTCATAATACGAGTCGAAAATCAAAGCCTTGAGTGGTGCATCCTCATCACCTTCTGGATGAGGGACATCAGCTATGATTTTTTCGAGAACGCCTTCTATATTAGTACCATCTTTAGCGGAAATCTGTGGAGCATCTTCTGCGATGATTCCAATGACTTCTTCAATTTCAGCGATAATTTCCGCAGGTCTGGAACTTGGCAAATCAATTTTGTTGAGAACCGGAACGATTGTGAGTCCTTGTTCATCCGCCAAATGAACATTTGCAAGTGTTTGAGCTTCAACACCCTGAGTAGCGTCAACTACTAAAACTGCGCCTTCACAGGCAGCCAAAGATCTGGATACTTCGTATGTGAAATCCACATGGCCAGGAGTATCAATGAGATTCAGCACATATTCATGACCATCATTCGCCTTATAGACCAGTCTTGTAGTTTGTAATTTTATGGTGATACCACGTTCACGCTCAAGGTCCATACTGTCAAGAATCTGATCTTTCATCTCTCTTTGGGTCAACAAACCTGTCTTTTCAATCAATCTGTCGGCCAGCGTGGACTTGCCGTGATCTATATGTGCTATAATCGAAAAATTTCGAATGTATTTCTGCCTTTCACTTGCCATGTGTTCCTCCTAAATCTTCGTGTGAATATTAAGTGCAACATCAATTATACCACACTGCAATCACCATCACAAATATATAAATAAATTTTAACCCCATATAGATGAAAATCTCTTGATTATAAACGTAAGGCGTGATAGAATAAGTCTGTTGAAATTCGTCGGGGAGGTGAAATCAAATGGCTAATATTAAATCAGCTAAGAAAAGAATTCTTGTCATCAGCAAAAAGACAGCTTTAAACAAATCAAAGAAATCTGCTATGAAAACTGCAGAAAAAAGATTTTTAGAAGCATTAGAAGCTGGCGATATTAAAGTTGCTGAAGAAAAATTCAGATACTTCGAAAAGAAAATGGCTCAAAATGCTGCAACTGGATTATTCCATAAAAATGCTGCATCTAGAAAAATTTCAAGATTAAGAAAAAGATTAAACGCTGCGGCTGAATAACGTTTACTCTGCATCAATTTTGAAATTCCCCGAATAGACCGTGTCAATTTAATATTTGATCAAATATTAAAAAGCGTACTCATGTAGTACGCTTTCGTCTTTTTTTGACTTATTTCAAGTGTGCGATTTCAAACAACGCCTTTTCAATCATCCATTGTGATTTGAGTCCTGTTGATTTAAGCAATAGATCGGTTTCCTCAAGCACCACCATAATTCGGTTCAGTTGGGACATTGAGTACTTTGTTGCAAACGCACTGGCTTTTTTTGCCACAAAAGGATGGATTTCAAGCTTTGTCGCCGCTGTACTGCTGGTATATCCTGATGCCAAAAGCAATTTCAGTTTGAAAATGTTTCTGAACTGCTGAGAGATCATAGAAAAAATCTTGATTTCCGGCTCACCACTGGAAATAAATTGGTTCAAAACTTGTATCGCGTTTGACATATCTTTCATACTGATGGCGTCCATCATTTTAAAAATATTATGTTCAATCGGCACAGTGACATACATATTGATGATTTCTTCTGTAATCTCCCCTACTGTTCCTGATATGGACCTGATTGTGTTATCCACATCAAACAAGTTTTTATCCGAAGCCGTATCAAGATAATCGATTCGATTTACAAAATAGTTTAAAATGTGCTTATCTACCTTTTTTCCATATCCTACAAACTTTTTACCTGTCCATTTGATAAACTCTGAATGATTCAATTTATCAAAGACTACCCAATCTGATTCTTTCTTGAGCCATTTCCCAAGTTTTTTTCTCATATCCGTATCTTGCTCGTTGAAGATCAAAACCAGGTGTTCCGGCAAGTCTTTGAGAAAATTCATCAGCTTTGTTTCCTGGTCTTCCTTGATTTGCTTCAAAAGTCCAGTCTTATTGAAGATCACAATTCTGCGATCATCAAAAAAAGGCAATGTCGATGCTGCACTTATTATGGTGTCCACATCAGAGCAAATATCAATACTGGTGAAATTGAAATCCTTATAATCCGAGTTCAAAAAATTCTCTTCTATATATTTGATGGTATGTTCTATGTTGTACACCTCAGGACCGGTGAATACAGCCAATTGACTGAGAGAACCTGAACTGATCTGTTTGAAATAGGTTAAAAAATCCATTGATATGCCCCCTACAATTATATTCAGCCATTCTATTATACATAAATCGTCATCTGTTGTCATTAAGGTAAGTGCTGAGAATCAAAGTATCACCATTGATGATCAACTCAACTGTGCCATTTTTATAAGTCGACAATACATTGACCCCATTTGAACGCATCAAGCCAACCACATCTGCATTTGGCATACTGTATTTCATACTATGAGAAATTATTGCATATGAAATGAGATGCTCAGAATATAAAGATTCGCTTATGGAAGTCCCTGAGCCATGGTGCGGTACCTTTACAAAATCGATCTTATCGTCAAATGACAAGGTATTGATCACACTTTCACTGATATCTCCTAAAAAATATCCTGTTCGATCGAAATGCTCAAGTTTCACAACCAAAGCATTGTCATTGGTGTCACTTAATGACTCTACTGGATTTATATCAAGGAATACTTGATTCCATAATATTTCGTTCCTCTGTTCAATCAGAGTCAAATTAAGGTCAGATAGTTTACTATTTGATTTGATTACATCAAAAGTTTCTTGATTCACATACACATTTTTAATGTCATAGTATTGCCTTAACTTCTCAAGTCCTCCTATATGGTCTTGATGAGCATGAGATAGAATGACAGCCTCAACAGTTATGATTCCTTGATCTTTGAGATAATCCGCACAATCCATGTACCCTTCCCCTGAATCAATGAGGATTACACTCTGGTTGTACTTCAGAACTGAAAAATCACCATGACCGACATCCACGAATTGAATTTCAAGTTTATTATCAGGGAAAGCGTTTATTAGCCCCAGTGTGACGATTACCGTTATTCCCAAATAAAACGTCTTGACCTTAATTGTTTTCTTTAGGTAAAAACTTTTGAACCCGACAAATAACGCAAAACCAATAATCAGCAGACCAAAATCATCAGGTCTGAACCATGAAGGGTTATATAGTTCGCTTGGGAGATGTTCAATGATGTTTTCCATCCAATCGATCAAAAGTGACAAGACAAATGACAATAATCTATTTGCAAGCTCAAATCTCATTATAGTCGATATAAGATCCAATAGTGCAACAGGCAATATCAATCCGATCAAGGGTACAATAATAGAGTTTGCTATGAATCCGTAGATGTTGATCTGGTGAAAATAAAATAATGTTGCAGGTAAAAGTAGAATTTGCAAAATTATAGAAAATTTAATGGACTGAAGCAATTTCGATATTCTTGAAGTAGATTGATTCCCAAAAAAAGTTCTATAGATGACAGCAACACAAAAATAAGCATAAAATGACAATTGAAACGACTGCGATAGAATTGCCGCTGGTCTGATCATCAAAATTACAAGAGATGAAAACGCTATACCTGTCATCACATCGGGGTTCCTGTGTAACAATCGTGAAATTTCTATGTAAGCAATCAATGCAAATGCACGATATGAAGAATAGCTGGGACCAATCCAAGCTGAAAAAGCCAATAAAACCATCATAATGATAATGGACTTAATCGTACGACTTGGGAATTTTATCACTTTTTGAAGCAACTTGTAGATTAATCCAAAATGCAGACCCGAAATAGCAAAAATATGTGCGAGTCCCATATCCTTATACTCGTCATAATTGATTAAGTCCGATCGGTCTCCAAGTAATATTGCTTTTAGAAATGAGGCAACTTGAGGCGAATAGCGCCAATCGAGATTTTCAGAGACCATTTCTCTTAGAGATATCCTTGAGCAATGCATACATGTTGTTTGAGTCATTATCACTTCAAAATCTTTAACGTAAAACTGACCATGAATCCCCTGTGAAAAAAGATAATAATCGTAGTCGAAGCCGTAGGGATTTTTCGGAGATCTGAAAATATTTTGATTGAGATCCAGTTCAATATTGAAATGATAATTTTGCTTGCTTATTTCTTCTGCCAATCCTGGTAAATTCTTAAACAAGAGTTTATAACGAATTTTTTTGTCGGACAATGGACTTTGAGTTTCAAAAATCATAGAATTTTTTTCAAGGTCAAAACTGGTGACACGGCCTTCAAAACTATGCAATTGCAATTCCGATTTAATATTTGATGGCAAATCCAACCGCTGGATTTCCACCATCTCGATGTATTTGTGTTCACTCAAAACGAAAGATAATATCCAGATGAACAGTGCTACAATAACTAGAGTTCTTTTCATAACTCCTCCCATATATTACCATATTATGGTAATAAGAGGAATTAATCAATACTTTGAATGTATATTTTTTCTGATTCGCTGAGTTTGAATGCATCCATTACACAATCATCAGCTTTTTTCTTAATATGGTCAATACGATCATCTGATGGTCTGACCGTACCAAACAATTCTAAAGAGAGCTCTTCCAGCAATAAATACTGCTCAGGTGAAAAACTTGGAATCGGCATATTTTTAAGAGGCGTAGCATAGAGTTCAATGAGACTCCCTTTCTTTTTACCATTGAATTTCAGCCATAAATAATAAGCCTTCGAATTAAGGACCAGAGTCAATGCTTTCAGAGATAAATTCATGTTGCTTTTATTGCTGATATAATAAATATCAGCCGAGGCATAAAAAGATGTTGCTGAATATGCAAAATAATTGGATTTTGCCCTTTGTGGAACGACAATTTTTTCAGATTCAAAAATTATAGGTTTTCTAGGCCAAGTCAACATGTGCCATTTTCTGACTTCTCTTATGACTTCTCTCCGACGCGACAGCTTTTCTTTGAAAGGTTCGAGTGCCTGAAGAATCTCCTTTGAGACATGCTCCATATCCAGATAGGCCACGTGATATGGTGTGGAATTCTCATGGAAATAATGCTTAATGGACCTATTCTTAAAAAACGGTTTCAAATGCTCATGAAATGAATCAGGAAGTTGTTTTACTTCATCACTAGTATAAACAAATATTCCACCGTCAGTTCCCCTGTCAGCTCCTGTCACAATGCCTTGATTTACATTGTAATGATCAATCAACCTAAAATCCGAACCGGTCTTCATTTTTTCAATAATATCCGCTATAATAGGTTCTTCCACAAAATGAATGGTCATGTTGTCATCAAAAATTGAATCATATTTCATTTCTCTGATCGGCTCCATACTCATGTTAAAAAGTATTGAGGTATTAATTTCTTTTTTTTGCATGGTATAAAGCGCTGCATGAAGTTTCTTAGTTTCAAAAACACTTTCATTTCCATAATCAATCACACTGGATATATGAAATTCATTTCTCATGAAATTTCTCAAGCGATTGGCTCCATCAGCGGTAAAAAAATAATTTGATGTCAGATAACATAAGGTTCCATCATTTTTCAAATATTCGTATCCTTTATATATGAAAAAATAAAAATAGTCCATTTTACCTTCGTAATACCTGCGTCCAAATTCTGTTTTTTTTATTGGAGAAAACCACTCCAAATGACCTTTTTCTCCGATATAGGGTGGATTTCCAAGAATCAGATCAAAACTGCTGAGCTCTATAGGAAACTCATCAATAAGACTATTTCCAACGTAAGCATTATTATATTCAACATTTAAACCGGTAGCCTTGATGAGTTCACCGATCAAATTTTTGAACACATCAATTGCCATTGGATTGATATCTATCGCATAAAATCTGTCTTTCAATATTTTACCTAGACAATCAAAAGAATTTTCATCAGTCATGGAGATCAGTTCAATTATGTATTCAATGTATGCAAGAAGAAGTAAGCCTGTGCCACACGATAAATCAATAATCCTCAAAGTTTCTATCACTTCAATGAATTTTTTTGCAACATTTGAAGATACATTCATTTCTCCACCTGAAAAGTAAGCATGAAAATAATCCATGAAGGATGTCTCCAAATGTGGATGATTCATTTTCAAGTGGTTCTTAATCGCTAAAAAGACCATTTGATTGGCCAGTATTTTCGGTGTGTACACTGTTCCAGTGATCATTTTACTGTTTTCCACAATTTGATATTCTGTATCATATTGTTTTTTGAGCTTCATGTAATCATCAAATTTCGGATTCAAAAGAACCTCCTATGCAAAAAGATTTTAGTGCATAGCACTAAAATCTTCTCCTACTGTACTTTCCATAACTTATTTTTTCGACACCCTCAATGGATAAGATGATTTCATCAACCAATAGATCAAAGTCATTGAGTGTAATATCGATTCCTTTTTTCTTTAAGTACTTCATAATCGTAATCAATCTGATATGGTACGTGGATGGATTTTTGAAGTAAGGATGTTTTTCAATCAAGAGCCTTATCTGATCTTGATTCACTTCATCCAATTTTTGTTTGTTTTCATCAATAATTTTAGATTCAACGTTAATTAGATACTTTTGAAGCTCTACAGCGGGATTGTCATGTTTTTCAAGAAGACTTTTAATATCTTCAAGCACATCCGTCATTTCGAGCTTTTTAATTGGAGTATATTCCAGTTCGGGAACCTCCGAGGGGCCAGCTTCCATAGTTTATTCAACTACTCCTTTCAAGTTTTGATGCTACTGTGCACTTATTTATGCACAGTTTCATTCTACTATCAAACAGATACTCTTGTCAAACTATTCTTCAAGCAATTCTTCAAGCGTATATGTTTTAGAGCCTACAAATATAAGGTCATCACTCAACAATGGCTTAAACATTTCAGTTATTTGTCTCGAATGGCTTTCATTATTGCATAATACGTTCAGTTTTTGATCGAAAATTTCTATTTCTGCTAATATCTCATCTTCCAGCATGACTCTGTAAATTCCAAGGTCCTCTTCATCAGGATAAACAGGAACTTCAAAATTGAGTAATAAATCGACCAAAGCATCACTGCTCATTTTATAGGCATACGTAGTTTGATATAGCAGCAGTGATTCATCTGTAATGTTCTCTTCATAAACACCATCTGTTATATTTAACAACTTATAGATCAAATGGTTTTGTTCTTGAATGAATGTTTTCAAATCAATCGGATTTCCTATATTGGTCAATTGGTTATATTGCTCTAGAATATATTTCTTTAATGAATCCTTATAGAGTATGTCAAATTCATAAATATCTCCAACAACTGTATAGAGATGATCATGAAAGATCAATCGGAGACTATATAGTCCCTCAGTGTGTTGAATTGGCTCACTAAGCTCATAATGGTCACCAGTGATTAAATCGGTTAAAAAAAACTTGTCTCGTTCTGTCGAGATTTCGAAAATACTTCTAAATGAATCATTAGCTAATTTAACATCATCAGATGGGTTAGTTTTATAATATTCATCAATAATGGTAGTACCTGTTGAATCCAATGGATAATTAAAAATATACCATTCAGTGAATCCAGTTATGTCACTTTCATCCTTTTCATTAACGAAAAATCTTTTTGCGTTTTCCAGATCCGGCTTATAACAATCAGAAATTGCAAATTCCACAAATTCCGTATAGAGTTCCTCAAAATCATGTGCGTTCATATTCTTCTCCTTTAATCCTACTGCTTAATATTATATACTAATATGAGAGTACGATAAAGATATTAATGGAGGTAAGACATATATGAAATATCTAGACAATCAATATATCAATGAATTCAACGCTGTAATCCTTGAAGTAAGGAAACTCAAGAACAATAACGGAATCATCCTTAATGAAACTTATTTTTATCCCGAGGGTGGTGGTCAACCCGGAGATCGAGGTTCAATCAACGGATATGTGATTATAGACACATTGACTGAAGACGGTAAAACACTTCATATCACTGCTGATTCGGTTGACACAAATCATATTGGTCAAACTGTGGAATGTAAAATAGACGGTAAAAGACGACTCGCATTGATGCAGCAGCATACCGGACAACACTTATTGTCATCTTGTGCAGAAAAACTATTTGACGCTGCAACTGTCGGATTTCATATTGGTGATGATTATGTGACCATCGATCTCGATAAAAAATTGACGACCGATGACATCTCTAAACTAGAAATCATGGCAAATGATACCATATGGAGCAACATCGAAGTCTTGGCTCATTATCCCACTGAGGATGAACTGGGTAGATTGCCACTTCGCAAACAGCCTAAAGTTACGAAGGACATAAGAGTCATCGAAATTAAGGATTTTGATTTTTCACCATGTGGAGGAACTCACACCAAAACAACAGCGGAAATAGGTATACTCAAAATTAAAAAGACTGAAAACTATAAAACTGGAGTCAGAATTGAATTCGTTTGTGGCCTTTTTGCTCTTGATGTCTTTACGAAGCAAAACCAAATTATATCTGAACTGATGCAAATCTACTCTGTTCAAGATCATGAAGTCTTAGATTTCGCAAAAAATAACCTTGAGCAAGTCAAAACATTAAAAAAAGAAATCCTTCTTTTGGAAGAAGAACTTCTTGATCAATCCGTAAATACAATTCTTTCTAATTTTGAGGATTTTGAGGGCATAAAAGTTGTAAAATTATCTGAAGAAAACACAGGAATGAACAACTTGCGTAAAAAATGCAGCAAAATCTGTTCAAATTCCAATTTCATTGTAATTGGAACATCTTCAGATACCAACAAAACAAATATAGTTCTTAGCAAATCACAAAACATCCCAAATGACATCGACATGAATGGCTTATTCAAATCTTATTTTGCACCACTGGGTTGTAAAGGCGGAGGAAATTCGAGTTCATCACAAGGTGGCTATGATGGTCTACTGAATACAGATGCAATCATTGATGAAATCGAGTCATATATGGAGAGAATCAGCGAAAAAATCAATTTAATCAGACAGCAGACAATGGCCAATTGATAATATCGTGATCTACTTCTGAACGATTGGTTTCGTCTTACATCTCATGACGACCCTCTG
>JAIOSU010000023.1 GCA_021107455.1 Clostridiales bacterium
ATCGATCAAATTCATAAAAAATGGCATCAAAGAGAAAACACAGATGGTAAAAGCTTGCGACGCGCCTTTGAAAGGGCGGGATATTCCAGTGAGAAACATCCCATGCTGTTTGTGAATTCGGCAACCAGTGCGCTTGAAGTCATGGCACTCGTTACTGGAATAAAGCCCGGTGATGAGGTGATCATGCCCTCTTTTACATACGCTGCCACTGCAAATGCTTTTGCAAAATTTGGTGCTAAAATCGTGTTTGTGGATATTGAATCAGACACTCTCAATATTGATGTAAAAGCAGTAAAAAACGCAATTAGTGAAAGGACAAAAGCGATCATCCCCATTCATTATGGTGGGGTATCTGCCGATTTGGGGGCATTATTATCTATTGCGAGAGAATCTGATATTCTATTATTAGAGGATGGGGCACATACTATCGGTGCCAAATATAAAGACAGGTTGCTGGGGACGATTGGAGATATGGGGTGTCTAAGTTTTCATCAAACCAAGAATATAACTTCTTTTGGGAGTGGTGGGAGCCTGATTATTAATGACTCCAAATACTTGGATGCCGCTGAAGAGACCATTCATCAGGGAACTGACCAAATGGCTTTTAAAAAGGGTAGAGTGGATGCATACACTTGGCAACGGCTCGGTGGTGAGTATGAAATGCATCCATTTTCCCGTGCTTATCTGACTGAAGCCATGGTTGACCTAAACATGGTGACAGAAAAGCGCAAATTGCTGTGGAGTCGATATTATGAAACTTTGAAACCTCTTGAGGATCAAGGCATAATATCACTTGCCAAAATTCCAGACTATGCAAATCCTAATGGTCATATATTTTACATGCTTACCAACAGTTCAAATGAACGCGATGCGTTATCTGGGTATCTTCAAATGAAAAACATCAGCGCATATACTCATTATGAACCACTTCATATGACGGGTATCGGTAGACGGGTGGGAGTTCATTCAGGAAATCTTTCGGTTACTAATAGTGTTTCAGAGAGACTATGATTTGACAGAGAAGCAGCAATTGACGGTTGTAAAGAACATCTATGATTTTTATATGACATTATAAGGAGATGCTGTTATGCCAAATGTTTTAGTGACGGGTGGTGCCGGATTTATCGGCAGTCATTTTGCATGTGCTATTGAGCAAAATAAACACATGAAAGTAGTAATTTATGATGCGATGACCTACTCTAGTGATTTAAGTCGCCTCAAGAATTATAACGGGACAATCGTAAATGGGGATATCGGCGATTATGACAAGGTGCTCACAACACTTAAAGAACATGAAATAACCCATATAGTCAATTTTGCGGCTGAAAGTCACGTGGACAGAAGCATTGAGGATGTGAACCCTTTTTTAAGGACAAATGTATTTGGAACGGTGAGTCTTATGGAAGCTGCTGAGAAGTATTGGCTTGAAACGAATGGTGGATATAAAGATAAATTGTTTGTGCATATCTCTACAGATGAGGTTTATGGTGAACTTAGAGAAAAAGACCGACCTCTGGATGAAAAAGCGCCACTAAAACCATCCAATCCATACGCCGCTTCCAAAGCTGCTGCTGATCAATTCGTGATTGCTAAAATATCCGGAGAAGGATTTCCTGGAATGATTGTCAGAAGCAGCAATAACTTTGGTCTAAATCAAAATGATGAAAAGTTGATTCCAAAGGTTATACGTTGTCTCAATGAAAACATGGATATTCCACTTTACGGAAATGGTCAGCAAAGAAGATGTTGGCTATATGTCGAGGATTATTGCAGGATATTGATGGAATTGATGGAAGCGGGACCTATCGGGGAAATCTTCAATGTCAAAGGTGCCTCGAGTTTGAGCAACCTTGAAGTCGTCTGCAAAATGAGAGAAGCCTACGCCTCACTTGTGAATTTGCCGGTTGATGCGGTATCACACATCGCATTTGTGCAAGATCGGAAGACACATGATTACTTTTACAATATTGATCAATCCAAGCTTCTTCGTATGGGTATTAGCCCAGCACACAAACGCATTGAGGATTTTATAGATGAAAAACAGTTCTTTATTAAGTGAGTTGTTAGCGAGGAGAGGATTTAAGGAATATGAATACTGCATTTTACATTTTAACTTTTGCCTTATTGACGGCATCTTATTTTAAAGATAAAAACAAGACAAAGAAAGCACTAAAGAAAGCATGGAAGGCTTTTGAGAACATATTACCGGAGTTTTTGGTGGTCATTCTATTTGTAGGTTTTATAATTGCAGCAATGGATCCTGAGCTGATATCTAAAATCATTGGTGCTGATTCTGGTGCGATGGGTGTGATCTTATCCAGTGTGGTTGGCGCAATAACCTTGATCCCAGGATTTGTAGCTTTTCCTATGGCTGCTCTTTTGCTTGAAGGTGGTGCAGGTTACATGCAAATAGGAGCATTTGTCTCATCTCTCATGATGGTTGGAGTGGTGACTATACCTGTGGAAGTCAAATATTTTGGAAAAAAGATCACAATAGCCAGAAATGTTATAGCATTTTTGTTTTCCTTTGTTGTCGCAATTGTTATGGGGGTGGTGCTATCATGAAAAAAGTTGCAAAGAGATACAGAGGTTTTATTCTGGCGGCTATCGGTATGTTCGTGTTGACGCTGTTCAATCGTGAATTGGGAATGAAGGCTATTGACGTGACAGCTTATTCCTTTAAGGAAATGATTACGGTTATACCACCAGTTTTCATATTGCTTGGTTTATTGGATATATGGGTTCCGAAGGAAACCATGACCCGTTACATGGGTGAGGGCTCAGGAATCAAAGGCATATTACTGGCTTTCTTTATTGGATCAGCTGCAGCAGGGCCTCTATATGGTGCATTTCCTGTAGCTGCAGTGTTTATGAAAAAAGGTGTGAAATTTTCCAATATTATGATCTTTATTGGGGCTTGGTCCACAACCAAAATACCGATGTTCCTGTTTGAAATGACTGCGCTGGGTCCCGTATTCGCAATCACGAGACTACTGATCAATATCCCGGGTATAATTATTATTGCAATGGCCTTGTCGGCTGTATCGAGTAAGAATGAGATTGCAACTTTATATAGTGTTGCTGAATGA
>JAIOSU010000286.1 GCA_021107455.1 Clostridiales bacterium
AATTCATCGATGATCTCCATTTCCCATTTGAGTTGGTCGTATGATTTCTCCAAAACGTACTCCTCATAACACTTTTGATACTATCAATATACCATATTTTATGACATTCAAAAAATTAATAAAGCATGACTTTCTAAATTTGAACTTAGAAAGTCACGCTTATTTTGTTGTTAGATCATTGGTTTAAGATCATCCGATACAATCAATTTTGCATCTGTCACTTCTTGAATCTGCTCCACTGTGTATTCTGGATTGTATTCTGTCAATACTAGGCCCTTAGGAGTCACTTCCATAACGCCCATTTCAGTGATGATTTTGCTGACTTTTTTAGCGCCTGTAAGTGGCAAGTTGCATCTTTTCAAGATTTTGATCTCACCCTTCGCTGTATGTGTCATCGCTACAATTACTTTCTTTGCACCACCAACGAGGTCCATAGCACCGCCCATACCAGGGACGAGTTTGCCAGGGATCATCCAGTTTGCCAAATTGCCTTCCTCATCGACTTGTAACGCGCCAAGAACGGTCGCATCCAAATGTCCGCCTCTGATGATTGCAAATGACATGGCGCTGTCAAAGAATGATGCGCCGGGAATTACTGTAACAGGTATCCCTCCTGCATTGACGAGTTCCATATCGATATTATCCTCAGATGGTGCTGGTCCCATGCCTGTGAACCCGTTTTCAGAGTGGAGTATGATTTCAACACCTTCCGGAATATAGTTTGGCACCAACGTTGGAAGTCCGATCCCAAGGTTGACCACGTCACCGTCACTAAATTCTTTCGCAACGCGTCTTGCAATGATTTCTTTTACATCCATGATGAGCCTCCTATGCCTTCACTACGTATTTGATGAACAATCCTGGCGTATGAACCATATGTGGATCCAGTGCACCAGTTTTGACAATTTCCTGAGCTTCGACGATGACTGCATCAGCCGCCATTGCCATGAGTGGGTTGAAATTTCTTGTGGCTTCATTGTAATAAACGTTGCCTTTTTCGTCGACTTTAGAGCCATAAATCAGTGCAACGTCAGCACGAAGTGCCTTTTCAAGCAGATAGGTCTTGCCATCGATGATCAGGTGATCCTTGCCTTCAGCAACAGGTGTGCCTACACCAATTGGAGTCAATACGCCACCGAGGCCGGCTCCGCCAGATCTAACTTGCTCTGCAAGAGTGCCTTGTGGAACGAGTTCGACTTCCAGTTTGCCTTCGTTCATCAATCGACCTGTTTCCTTATTGGTACCGATGTGCGAAACGATGACTCTTTTAGCTTGTCCGCTCACGACCAATTTGCCGATTCCTCTATCCACGAAACTTGTGTCATTGGCGATGATTGTAAGATCTTTTACACCACTTTCAATCAACGCATCAACAATTTTATGCGGAGTGCCACATGCCAAAAATCCACCGATCATTATGGTCATACCGTCTTTGATGTGAGACACTGCCTCTTCCATCGTAATGATTTTCTTCATAAGTTTGTTACCTCCTATAGCGTTACTTTATTATAGAGCAATAAGTGTGCCAAAATGAAAAAGTGCGCCCTGAATTGATTGGGCGCACTGGAAATGCATGTTTTCATAAATCGAATCAAGGAATTGCATGTTGGTATAGATCAAAATCTAGCAAGGAATGTAGCCATTTGGATACACTTTGTAACACTTGATGATACTTTCGTTGAATTTGTATCCGCTTAGATACACTCCACAAGTACAAACTGTACAAATTTTGTACAACATTATCTCTAATTGTCTTTTTTCCACTCCGTACCCTGAGGTGTATCAATGATCGTGATACCTTTCGCTTTGAGTTCATCTCTAATAAGATCCGCTTTGGCCCAATCTTTCGATTTTTTCGCCTCTGATCGCTGGACCAGCTGGGATTCAATCCATGCGGTCTCATCTGAATCCACTTCAGTGCTTGATTCCACTTTTTCCAGCAATCCAAGTGACAACACGAGGTCCATCTCACCTATGAGATAAGCTTTTTCAGCGTCAGTTATGGATGCTTTCAGCACATCATATAATACGGTAATCGCATTGGCAGTGTTCAGGTCATCGGCCAGATACGCTTTGTACTTGTTGAGCAGTTGCTCTGCATTTGTTGAAAGCACTGTATCTTTCGACAAATGATCTGCAAGTGCACCAGTACGTTTCTTAAGCTTTTGAAATGCAGACTGCGCCATTTCGAGGTTCTCAAAGCTGAATGCCAATTGCTTACGGTAATGCGACCCTAGCACATAGTAGCGGTAACTGAGTGGATCAAACCCTTTTTTCTCAAGTAGCGACACAGTCAGAAATTCACCTGAAGACTTGCTCATCTTACCACTGTTGTCTATGAGGAACTCAGCATGCCACCAGTATTTGGTCCATTGTTTTCCGGTATAGCTTTCGGTCTGGGCAATTTCATTGGTATGGTGCACTGGTATATGATCAACACCACCACAGTGGATATCCATTTGCTCACCAAGGTTTGTAAGAGAAATAACAGAGCATTCTATATGCCATCCAGGATAGCCAACGCCCCAAGGTGAATCCCATTTCATGGCTTGATTGTCAAATTTCGATTTCGTGAACCAAAGGACAAAATCTTGTGGGTTTCTCTTGTGAAGATCTTCCTCCACATCATCTCTATGGGCAATTCGAAGTGTATCCAGATCGAGTTTTGATAGTTTGGTATAATCGTCAAATTTGGAGATGTCAAAATACACATTGCCATTCTCAAAATAAGTGTAACCCTTTTCTTCCAGACTTTTGATGAAACCAATGTATTCATCGATATAATCGGTCGCTTTGGCTACAACTTCTGGACGATTGATATTCAGTTTTTTGCAATCTTCAAAAAATGCCTGAGTGTAAAACTCAGCCACTTGCCATACGGTTTTATTTTCTCTTTGTGCACCTTTGAGCATTTTGTCTTCGCCATCATCAGCATCGGATTCAAGATGCCCGACATCAGTGATATTCATGACACGTTTGACATTGTAACCCAAATATCTGAGTGATTTTTCAAGCACATCTTCATGGATGTACGTTCTCAGATTACCAATATGCGCATAATTGTAAACAGTTGGCCCACAGGTGTACATGGACACTTTTCCTGGTTCAAACGGTTCAAACGGTTCAATACTTCTACTCATAGAATTGTAAAGTTTCATAACGGCCTCCCTGGTGAATATATTAAAAAGACCCCGCCTTTTTGACAAAGGCGAGGTTCATCGCGGTTCCACTTTGTAGATTACTCAAAAATCGATAACGAGATCAGCCGTCGTCTCCTACTTTATTTCGGGACGCACTCACGAGGGCATTCACTTTTACTGTCACAGGTTTTCTCACCGGGCAAACCCTCTCTTGGGCGACACTTAAAAGTTACTGGTCTCGATCATGGATTTAACTATTAATATACTTCATTAATAGCATAAAAACCACTTTCCTGTCAAGTGCTAGAATCCACTGTTCAAATCATATTCTTCAGTTTACCCACATCATAAATCAATATTTTCTTCATACCAATCAACCTAATCAAACCCATTTCTTGAAACAACTGAAGTTTTCTGGACATGGTTTCTCTGGCAATCCCAGCATAACTCCCCATTTCTTCCCTGTTGATACTGAGCGTGAGCAAAATGCCTTCATCAGTCTGACTTCCAAAGTTTTCGCAAAGGTCCACAAGGAGTCCTATAACTTTAGCATCAGGATTGCTGCTGGATAGGCGTTCAACCAGGCTTTCAGCCTTTATGATCCGTTCATATGCCTTTTCAAATATTTTGAGGGTTATGCTCGGATTTGAAAGTACGATTTCATCAAATGAGGATTTCTCAAGCATACTCACTGTAGTATTTTCAAGTGCAACAGCATTGAAATCGAACTCATCTTCTTTGAGTAAATTGAAGGCACCTATAAAATCGCCCTCTGAAAGTATATAGAGGATTTGTTCTTTGCCTTCAATGGTATTTTTGAAGATTTTTATTTTCCCGGAGCAAACAATATAAAGCTTGTTGGCTTTGTCCCCTCGATTGAAAACACTTTCACCCTTTTTATAGGTTTCAGAGGAAACGCCTATTGAGACTTTCTCTATTTCATCATTCGTGAGGTTGGAAAGCAGCGGTATGTTGTTGATACACATCAGTTTTCCGCAGTTTATGCAATTTTCACGAGTACATTTTCTTGCGCTGATAAAATCACCTTTTCCGTTATACCGCCTTCAAATGTTCTGATTCCATGATCTTCATCGTTTCCAGACGAGCATTGATATAAGATTCATACACCTGTGCTTTGGCCGGATCCATCGCTGGGACCATTTCGAATTTATACGGTATATTCAATTGAGAATATTTTTCAGTTCCAGCTTTATGATACGGTAATATCTCGATTTTATCAACCTTTTTTTGGATGGTGTTCACCATTTCAAGAATGCGATCCATCATTTCATAGTGGTCTGTCTGATCAGGAATCATCACGTGCCTGATGGTGACTTTTCCTTCAAATCCACTCAGGACATCAATGAAATGCTTGATCCCATCCATATTTCTTCCGGTGAGTTTCAAATGTTCAGCCTCATCGACATGTTTGATATCCAGAAGAATATGGTCAGTGTATTTCAGAACTGATTCGTAATGACGTATCACACCATATCCGGAAGTGTCCAGGCAAGTGGAAATGCCATTTTTCTTAAGCGCTTTGAACGCCTCAGCCACGAACTCACCTTGCATCAACGCTTCCCCACCGGAAAATGTGACTCCACCACCAGATGCATCATAATATTCGCGATACCTGTTTGCAGTTTCAATCACTTCATCCACAGTTATGCGTTTGTCACCCATGAAATGTTGTGAATCAGGATTATGGCAATAGCTGCATTTGAGAGGACATCCCTGCAAGAAAAATACAGTTCTGATCCCAGGACCATCCACCAGTCCCATGGTTTCCACCGAATGTAGATTTGCGCTTTTCATAGATTTACACCCTTTCGTGGAAAGTCCTTTTGATGACTTCCTCTTTTTGTTCCCTGGTCAATCGATTGAAATGCACTGCATAGCCTGATACCCTGATGGTTAAAGTTGGATACTTTGAAGGATTTTCAATAGCATCCATCAATAGCTCTCTGGATAAAACATTGACATTGAGGTGAAATGCTTTTTTGGCAAAATATCCGTCAAGTATGCCTGCGAGATTATTACGTCGCTCAGACTCCACTCTTCCAAGAGCCGTAGGAACAATTGAGAATGTATTTGAAATACCATCTTGGCATATACCTTCAAACGGCAATTTAGAGACCGAGTTGAGTGATGCAAGTGCACCTTTGGTGTCACGTCCATGCATTGGATTCGCTCCTGGTGCAAAGGGTTCGCCTTTACCACGTCCATCAGGAGTAGCTCCTGTTTTCTTGCCATAGACCACATTGGAAGTGATGGTCAAAACGGATAATGTGTGTTCAGCATTTCTATAAGTCTGATGTTTTTTAAGTTCTTTTGAAAAATACTCCAAAACTTCGACTGCCAAGCCATCTACTCTGTCATCGTCATTCCCGAACATTGGAAATTCACCTTCGATTTTGAAATCTGTCGCGATGCCTTGCTCATTTCTGACTGGAGTTACTTTGGCATATTTGATGGCGCTGAGAGAGTCGGCGATGATCGAAAGTCCTGCGACTCCAAACGCCATATACCTGTGGACAGTTGAGTCGTGAAGTGCCATTTGTCCACTTTCGTAGGCATATTTGTCGTGCATATAGTAGATAGTGTTCATCGTATTCACGTAGATTCCTGCCAGTTTGTCCATGACAGATTTGAACCTTGTCATGACCTCATCAAAATCCAGTGATCCTTCGGAGTCAAGTGGTTCAATGCCACTGATCACTTCTATCGCACTTCCGTCTTTAGAGAACTTAAATTCATCTTTACCTTCATTGACGCTGTATAAAAGTGCTTTCGCCAAATTTGTCCTCGCTCCGAAAAATTGCATGTCCTTTCCGATTTTCATCGGAGATACGCAGCAGGCAATGCCGTAATCATCCCCATAGATTGGACGCATCAGATCATCGTTTTCATATTGGATCGCACCTGTTTCTATGGACATTTTCGCACAATAGCGCTTGAAATTGTCAGGAAGGTCTTTCGACCAAAGTACCGTCATATTTGGTTCCGGTGCTGGGGTCAGGTTGGTAAGTGTGTGAAGGAATCTATAAGCAGTCTTGGTGACCAGTGGTCTCCCATCTACTCCCATACCACCAATAGATTCTGTCACCCAAGTCGGATCTCCAGCAAAAAGTGTGTTGTAATCCGGAGTTCTAAGATGTCTCACCATTCTGAGCTTGATCACCAGTTGATCGATCAGTTCTTGTGCGCCTTCTTCTTTCAAAATCCCAATTTCAATATCCCGCTCAATGAAAATATCAAGAAATGCTGTGTTTCTTCCAAGCGACATCGCAGCACCGTTGTTTTCTTTAATTGCCGCCAAGTATCCGAAGTAAAAGTGTTGTACGGCTTCGGTCGCATTTTGAGCAGGTTTTGATATATCGTAATCATATGCTTTTGCCATGATTTCCATCGCTTTTAGTGCTTCAATCTGCATGGAAATTTCTTCTCTTGATTTAATTGCATCTTCAATCGCCGGTACATTTGAAAGTTCGTTGAAATCCTTAAGTTTTTCTGAGATCAACCGCTCGGTGCCGTACAGTGCGATTCTTCTGTAGTCCCCTATAATCCTGCCCCTACCGTAAGCATCTGGAAGTCCGGTGAGAAGGCCGACACTTCTTGCCAGCTTCATCTCGTCAGTATAAGCACCGAAGACTCCATCGTTATGCGTTCTTCGGAACTCTTGAAATCTTTCCGACATCTCATCGCTCATCTTGTAATCGTACGCATTTAGAGAAGATTCGAGCATTCTGAATCCACCATAAGGATTCATGATCCTTTTGAGTGGGGCATCTGTCTGAAATCCTACCACGACTTCATTGGCACGATCGATATATCCCGCTTCAAAATTGGCGATGCCTGAAAAAACAGTTGTTTCAATATCGATGATGCCTTTTTCGATTTCCTCTTCGATCATTGCTTCAGCTTTATCCCAGATGACACTCGTCTTTTCAGTTTTTCCACATAGGAATGAATCGTCTCCTGTGTAGGGCTTATAATTTCTCTGTATGAAGTCCCTCACGTCTATCTTGTCCTTTATCATTTCAATTTCCTCCATTTTGGGGTCTTTTCTCTCTTTTGAGCTTAGTATATTGCAAATTGAGATTAATTTCTGTGACTGGACGCACAGAAAAACGATAATTTGTAAATGTGACGAAGAGTTAATAGTGTGCGCTGTTAAGGCGCGCACGGTGGTTTTGCACCCCACGGGTGCAGTGGTTTTGCGTTCAAGCGAACGCAGTGGTTTTGTGCTCTTCGAGCACAGTAGTTGGGAAAGTCAAAAAAATAATGACC
>JAIOSU010000255.1 GCA_021107455.1 Clostridiales bacterium
CCATAGCACCAATCTCTTTCGCAATCTGATATCCCATTGCTTCAAAGATGAGCTTTGCCTTTTCATCACCTTGTTCAATCTTCTTTATGACTTCACGGGCATCATTGGTTCCAAGATATGCAACTAGTCCACCTTTACCACTCATTTTTTTCTTTAATTCATCAAAAGTGTATTCCCCTGAGTAACACATTTTCACAAGTTGACCCACTGGAAGTCCACCAGTACGCTCAGGAGAAAAAGGCCCCATCTCATTTGCGTTGTTGGCATCAATAATTTTTCCTTTTTTCATCGGAACGATGGATATTCCACCACCCAGATGTGCCACAACCAAATTGAGTGAATCAATAGTTGTATTTTTTTCTGCTGCGTAACTATGGGCAATCGCTCTAATATTAAGCGCATGAACAAGTGAACGTCTTGTAATTTCAGGCATACCTGAAACTCTTGCAAGAGGTTCAAACTCATCAACGGCAACTGGATCTGTAATGTATGCATTGATGTTTTCTTGTTTAGCAATTGCGTTAGCGATCATTCCACCGAGATTGGAGGCATGTTCGCCTTGAATACCTACTTTTAAATCTGCGAGCATTGGCTCCGTCACCAAATATGTTCCACTTGGCATTGGTCTGAGCAATCCCCCTCTTCCGACAACCGCAAGAAGTTCCTCATGTTTAATCTGATGCTCACTCATCCATTTCAATATGGCTTCTTTACGATAGTCATATTGATCTGTGATTTTCAAAAATTGGTCCAAATCATTAGTGTCATGATCCAAATTCTCTTGAATCAATTTTTCAGTTCCCATAAAAATTGCCAACTTGGTCGAAGTCGACCCCGGATTAATCACTAATACTAAGTTCTTTTCCATGCAACACCTCCAAAACGATTGGTTTCTTCACCTATAATAGTCGCAATTATTGTGCCAATCCACAAAGCACTCCTATACAAGTAAAGTGAAATAAAAAGTCCCTTGACATGCAAAAAAATACATGCAATTTTCTGCATGTATTTTGCGTATGTGCAACATTTTGCACTTAATCATTGATTCCTAGTTTTTTTAATTTATAATATAGAGTTCTTAATGATATACCCAGTTCCCTGGCCGTATATTCACGATTGTTTTGATAGAGCTCCAAAACTTTTGCGATATGTGCCTTCTCAAACGCTTCAGTACAACTCTCCAGGTTTAGTGAATCCATCGTTACATCCAAGACATTCCCGCTACTTAATTGAACTTTTTCATCCTTTTTATGAAGTATTGCAGGTAAATGACTGAGTGTGATCAAATTCTCATGCATCTTGATGTTGATCATCGCTCTTCCAATGAAATTCTCGAGTTCACGCACATTGCCTGGCCATTCATGATTGAAAATGGATTCAAGCGCCGTCGGTGAGATATTAGAGACATTACGACCATATTCTTGATTATATTTGTTGATCAAATGCTTTACCAGTGCTGGTATATCCGACTTGTGTTGTCTTAGTGATGGTATATTGATCGGAACAACATTCAACCTGTAATACAAATCTTGCCTAAACTTTTTCTCTAAGATTGCATTTTCAAGATCAACATTTGTCGCTGAAATGATTCTAACATCAATAGAGATTGGTTTGTTTCCTCCAACTCTCACAATTTCCTTTTCTTGAAGAACTCTGAGCAGTTTAGCTTGTGTGTTCAAACTGAGCTCACCAATTTCATCCAAAAAAATTGTGCCGCCATTCGCTTTTTCAAATAAGCCTACCTTACCGCCTTTTGAGGCTCCCGTGAAAGCACCTTCCTCATATCCAAACAGCTCGCTCTCGAGCAAGTTTTCATTGATTGCAGCACAATTAACCCTTACAAATTGAGCATATTTCCTGTTCGATGCATTATGGATGGCGTGGGCAAATAACTCTTTGCCCGTACCACTTTCACCTCTTATTATAACAGTTGCAGGTGTTTCCGCAGCAATTCTCGCTTTTTCTATTGCATTCATTAGAATTTCACTGCTGCCGATAATATCATCAAAAGTATATTTCGCTTCCAAATTTCTGATGATTTGTTTCGCTTGATCCAATTGCTTGTAAATCTCATTGATTTCTGTCAAGTCATGGATAATTGCAACTGAACCTTTCAATACCCCTTTATCGATAATCGGTGCAGCTTCAGCAATAACTTCTTTCTTATTTAGTCCAACTTTGAGTTTCTTTCCTTTGACCGCTTTTCCAGTTCTTAAAACTTCCTTATGGACACTCTCCCCCTCAGCAAGGTCGAATGTGCAATCAATTCCTATTATATCGCTTTCAGTGTAACCAGTCATCCTTGTATAGGCAGGGTTGATCAACACACCAATACCATCGGCATCAACCACAGAAATAGCATCTTGTGTTGCATTGAAAGTTGCTTCAAGCGTTTCTCTAATCTGATTGAGATTGGTGATTTTCTCTGCAAGCTCAATCATTTCAGTAATATCTCGGAAAACTGCAATTGCCCCTATTATCTCTCCATCGTCATCAATTACTGGCATTCGGTTGGTAATAATAGTTATATCATTAAGTGGTTGTTTTTGATTGAGTTCTGATACTCCTGTTTTTAATATGATGGGGAGTCTTGTATTGTCTATGACTTCATCTACCCGTCTTCCCAGCACTTCATCGTTTTTCATTCCAGTCAAACGTTCAGCTGATTTATTAAAAAGTGTTATTATGCTATTCTTATCAACAACTATCATGGCATCATGAGTCGAATCCAAAATCTTTTGTATATCCTTACGCATGAATTCTCCCACCTTATCTTTAAATCAACTTATTCTTCGATCTCAACAACATTTACTTCAACATAAACAGGCTCGATTACTACTTCTTCGAAACGTTCCAGGTCTGCAAAGTTCACTTTCAACCTATAAATGCCAGGTTTGTCCACATTACTAAGATTCAAATCCAGTTGAAAATCGTTTTTTGTCAGCGGTGTAATGACAGACTCAACATCTGATACCTTGACATTAATTGGGCTTTCCATATCTAGGATTTCTACTTTGAAATTCTCGTTCAAGTTTACAATAGGTAAATCAATCACATTAAAAACAAACTCTTTGGACTGTATTTGCTCAATCTCGATTTCAATCTGAACGGGTCCTACAGGACTCTGCAGTGTAACTCCTTCTGGAAGGATTAAATCCTTTTCCACTATGATGGATGTGTCTTCATCACCATTTAAAGTAATCCCTTCAGCAGTAATCGTTGTGAGATTTTGAATGTTATCAACAGGACCAGTCAAAACAACTTGTTCAGGTACAATGTTTACCGAAACGACTCTATAACCCTCCATTGGCACACCGTCAACATCTACATTCACTTGAACATTTTGGATTTTACCAATACTGATTGTCACATTTGCATAGTTCAAATCCAAAGTGACACCATTCACTACTTCTCCTCCAGAATCATAAGGCAATAACGTCACTTCTCTAGAAAGATCATCTTCAAGTGTCCCTACTGCGATAGAGGCTCCTAAATAGGAAACAGAATTCACATAACTTTCAGGACCAGTGACTTTGATTTCTTCAGGGCTAATGGTCATACGCTCTTGATAAAATGACTCGGAAAACTTATCTGTGAATGTGATAGTCACAGGTTTCGGAACGGATACAATTCGCTCAGCTGATATTAAAATCTCATTTGGAAAAATACCCTTTATATTGACTGCTTCAGAATTTATTGTTCTGTTAATATAAACATTGTTGTTTCCACTTCTAACTGTCCGCATATCTGCCCATAAATAGATTGAACTAGAAGTCATATTCAGAACATTATTTCTACGCCCCATAACTTCCACATTTACTAAATAATCATGTTGATTCATAATTTTAAGATTGTTTTGATCAAGTTCCTGAAGATTAATCAATTGGACTGGAACATTCTCAAAGACTCTAGTAATCTCAGGATCGACCTGGTCCATTACAAACAACCAAAACAGCAAAGCCAATGCAACAGACAACAATTTTTTACCAGTATTGTGTGAAAAATTGACATTAAATACTCGACTTGGAACACTTCTCATCCATCTGAAGGCTTTTGCTATGGATTTACCGGATCCTATAAGCAATTGCTTAACGCTTTTTAGCACTTTTGTCACCTCCGGTATTTGTCTCTTTTTCTTGGTTCAAAGCTTGAATCATAAGTTCTTTTAGAGTAGTTGGGTCTAAGAATCTCTGCAACTTCCCTTCTACAGCCATGGAAATTGCACCCGTTTCTTCAGAAACCACAATAATCACCGCATCAGATGTTTCAGTCATTCCCATTGCGGCTCTATGTCTTGTTCCAAGCTCTTTGCTGATATATTTGTTGGACGTCAAGGGCAATAAACACCCTGCTGCCATAATACGATTATTTTTAATTACAACCGCTCCATCATGAAGAGGTGATTTTGGATAAAAAATGTTCATCAATAAATCCGCAGAGACTTTAGCATCAGTTACTGTCCCTGTCTCAACAATATCATTGATTCCAATCATCCTTTCCACTACAATCAATGCCCCAATTTTTTTTCTGGACATGACTCCAGACGCATCAACAACTTCATTGATCATCTTGAGTTGATTGTCATTTGCACCTTTTTTGTTGCTTGAGATGAACCATTGACTTCTTCCTAAATGCTCCAATGCTTTTCTCAACTCGGGTTGGAACAGAATGACGAGTGCAATCAAACCAATCGTAAATGTACTTTGCAGTATAAAATTGATCGCATAAAGTTTTGCCCATTCACTCAATTTAGAGATGATGAGGATGATTAAAAAACCTTTCACCAATTGTTCAGCTCTGGTCTCTTTAATTAATCCCAAAAGCTTGTAAAACACAAAAGCGATTATAGCGATATCAATTATGTACGTTATTTTTATTTCTGAAACAAACGCTTTTGTCAAATTCATCATAGTCTCTAAAAATTCCATCATACACCCCGTTATACGTTTTCAGTTCTATTAGGCTTCATTAATCAGTATACTATTATACTAAGACAAATAGTATAGCAGAGAATTAATCTTAATAAATTTGTAATGCTTTGCTCTTGTTCATAATCGTCTTATAAATTTCAATTATGGCTTCAACATCTTCATACCCTTCTAAACGGGATTTAATTGACTCTATGATCGCCTTTTCTCTTTCCGGTTGAAATATTTCAATGTTATGAGTTTTTTTTATTATTCCAATTTCTTTGGTCACTTCAAATCGTTCCAATAACTTAGTGATGATCACATCATCAATTTCATCTAGTTTACGTCTGTTGGCTTCAATATTTTCCATAAAATTCACCTCTCGTTAAATTATTCTAACATTCAAATGTGTTTAATTCAATATGTCCTGTATTATAAGCAAAATAAAAAGACCAACGACTAAGAATTCTTAATCATTGATCTTTAGATGGTGCCCGGAGGCGGAATCGAACCACCGACACGGGGATTTTCAGTCCCCTGCTCTACCGACTGAGCTATCCGGGCATGGTGGGCATAAGTGGACTCGAACCACCGACCTCACGCTTATCAGGCGTGCGCTCTAACCAGCTGAGCTATACGCCCCGATAAAAGGGAATTTGGCGGAGAGGGTGGGATTCGAACCCACGTGGGCTCTCACCCTAACGGTTTTCAAGACCGCCCCGTTATGACCGCTTCGGTACCTCTCCATGAAAATATTAAATTATTGGTGCGTCCGAAGGGACTCGAACCCCTAACCCCCGCCTTAGAAGGGCGGTGCTCTATCCAGTTGAGCTACGAACGCA
>JAIOSU010000141.1 GCA_021107455.1 Clostridiales bacterium
GGTCTGTTCGGATCATAAGGTTTTCTTTCGCCTTGTGGTCTGTTTGGATCGTAAGGTTTTCTTTCACCTTGCGGTCTGTTCGGATCATAAGGTCTTCTTTCGCCCTGTGGTCTATTGGAATCATAAGGTTTATTGCGATTGCGTTCTTCCTCTTTGATTTCCTTTGTTCTATCATAAATAATTTTGTTATGCTTTTTTTCCTCTACCGGTTTCGACTCTGACGCAGGTTTGCTTTCAGTTGAAGGCTTTGCTTCTGCTGATGGCTTTGCATCTGTTTGAGTTTTAGACTCCGTAGAAGGTTTGTCTGTTTTCTTTGAAAAACGTCCTTTAAGTTTTGTTATCTCATCATTTTCAAGTGTGCTCATATGGTTTTTTACATCCATGCCGAGCTTTGAAGCTGAATCGATAAGTTCTTTACTGGGTATGTTTAATTCCTTGGCCAATTCATGGATTCGGGTTTTTGACATAGCTTCACCTCCGAATTATAGAGCATCCAATTTTTCAATTATAGCTCTAGAAAATTTTTTGTTTGTTACACCGAACAGTCCGTAGTTGTCTTTGCCAATCGCTTTTGACAATGACTCCTTATTTGAAAATACTTTATATACAACACTCTCAGATTCACATAAACGCTTCATTCTGTACTGAGTCGTTTCATTTAAGTCTTCAGCAATGATTAGGAGAGATACTCTTTTGGATTTGATTCCTTCTTCACAAAGTGTCTCACCAATTGTTAAATTTCCGGCCTTTCTTGCCAAACCTAAAAGTGATAAAACATTATTCATGGTCATCCAACCTTTCCTTAAGTGCTTCAAACACAGAATCATCGATTTTACTTTCGAGTGCTCTGTTAAAAGCATTTTTCTTGATGGCTAGATCAAAACATTTGCGATCTTTACAAATATAAGCCCCTCTTCCGTTAGCTTTACCTGTAAAGTCGACAGAAACTTCTCCGTCTTTGTTTTTGACCACTCTTATTAATTCTTTCTTAGGTTTTTGAATACCACAACCAATACACTTTCTCATTGGTATTTTTTTCATTGGGCATCATCTCCATATACATCTTCATATTCACCAATATCTTTAAGATATGCAATATATTGAGTCTCACTTTTGATGTCGATTTTCCAACCTGTCAGCTTTGCAGCAAGTCTTGCGTTTTGACCTTCTTTTCCAATAGCAAGAGACAATTGGTAATCAGGAACCACGACAAGAGCAGAGTTGTCATCTTCATCCACTTCAACGCGCATAACTTTGGATGGGTTGAGCGCGTTAGAAATCAAGATGGCTGGATTTTCGTTCCATTCAATGATATCTATTTTTTCACCCTGTAATTCCTCAACAATATTTTGAACACGATGACCTTTGGGTCCAACACATGCACCTACAGGATCCAAATCTGGATTGCTTGAGTATACGGCAATCTTTGTTCTGGATCCCGGCTCACGAGAAATGCTTTTGATTTCAACTTCGCCATCATAAATTTCAGGCACCTCGAGTTCAAATAAACGCTTGACCAGACCCGGATGAGTTCTAGATACAAATATTTGAGGTCCTTTGGTGGAATTTTTGACTTCGGTGATTACAGTTTTTATTCTGGCACCCTGAATATATTCCTCATGTGGAATTTGTTCGTTTGCCGCCATCAAAGCTTCGGTTCTACCTAAGGTAATGTATACAATACCTTTGGAAACTCTATGGATCACTCCGTTGACAATCTCACTTTCTCTACTTGAGAATTCATCGTAGATGACACCGCGCTCAGCTTCTCTGATTTTCTGTACCACAACTTGCTTGGCAGATTGTGCAGCAATCCTTCCGAAATCCTTAGGAGTCACTTTTTCTCTTAGCACATCTCCGCTTTCATACTCGGGATTGATCGCTTTTGCTTCCTCAAGTGAAACTTGGGTTGCTTCATCAATCACTTCATCAACAATCAATCTTATGGAATAGACTGTAATATCTCCAGTTTCTCTGTTGAGTTCCACTTCAACATTATGTGTCGCACCAAAGTTGTTTTTATAGGCTTTGACCATCGCATCTTCGATTACATCAAAAAGCATATCAATGGATAATCCCTTTTCCTTCTCAAGCTGTTCTAAAGCGAGTAATAATTCAGTTTTCACTGTTCTCCCTCCTCTTCGATATCTTCGATGTCTTCAAAATCGACTACCAATTTTGTCAAAGCTACTTTACTCTTTGAAATCTCAACACGTCCAAGTGCATCGTTTTCTATGACAATTTGGTCATCAACCAGGCCGATCAATTTTCCGATGATCATTTTTTGTCCTTCAAACGGTTGGAATAATTTTAATTGAACTTTATTTCCCTTAAAACGCTCAAATTCTTTGTCTTTTTTGAGTGTTCGTTCAATTCCTGGGGATGTGACTTCAAGGAAATATTGTTCCTCAATAGGATCAGCTGCATCCAGTTTCTTATTGAGATATTGGCTCACTAATTGACAATCGTCAAGTGTTACTGCATCTTCTTTGTCAATTGTGACGCGCAAATACCTGTAAGGGCCTTCCTTGACAAATTCGACATCAACAAGTTCGAGACCGAATTGGCCTATGTAGGGTGTCAAGATATCATCAACAACGTCTACAACTCTTTTCTTTTTCATGTTTCACCTGCTTTCAAAATAATCCATAATAGTCCTATGCAATAACAAAGAGTGGGAAATACCCCACTCCTGTTGTCATTCTCTATTCACATAGATATTATAACACATTTGCATGTATTATGCAAACGAGAATAGGGACAGCTGATTGTCCTCAGGCATTGAATCGAAGCATCCGTGAACCTTCATTGCCTCAATAACGGTTTTCGATACCCGAGTGAGTCTTTGGAAGTCTTCTATGGATAAAAACTCTTCATTTTCATCTCTGATTGCAGCGATACTCACAGCTGCGGACGCGCCTACACCTTGAAGTGCCAAGAACGGTGGTAAAATCTTACCATCTTTGATCTTGAATTGTTCCGCATCAGAGTGCTCAATACTGATTTTCATGAAGCTGAGTCCTCTGGAGTACATCTCGTCTGCAATTTCAAGAATGGAGAATAAATCCAATTCCTTTTTAGTCGGTTTTTCCATTTTCTCAATTTCTTTCATCTTAGCCCTGACGACTTCACTTCCCTTGCAAATCAGATCTGCATCAAAGTCATCGACTTTTGTGGAAAAATAAGTCGCGTAAAAAGCTAATGGATGATGCACTTTGAAATATGCAATCCGCACTGACATCATAACATATGCCACGGCATGTGCCTTAGGAAACATGTACTGAATGGTTTGACACGAATTGATATACCAATCGGGAACTTGATTGCTTTTCATCACTGCAATGTCATCTGGTTTAAGACCTTTGCCCTTTCGAACATTTTCCATGATTTTAAAAGATGTAAGAGGCTCGAGATTCATTTTAATGAGGTAGTTCATAATGTCATCTCGCGTTGCAATAACGTCTTTAATGGTCACCACGTTACCCCTTACCAAATCTTGAGCATTATTGAGCCAAACATCCGTACCATGAGACAATCCGGATATTCTGACAAGGTCGGAAAAGGTTTTTGGATCTGTATCTTTAAGCATCTGTCTAACAAATTTGGTTCCGAATTCCGGTATTCCCAGACTTCCTATATCCAGTGAGTAACTAGGATCGGTAATGCCAAGTGATTCAGTGCTCGTGAATATTTTCATGGTGTCCGGATCATCAAGGGGGATCTCAAAAACGTTGACTCCCGTCAAAGCCTCAAGATATTTGATAATCGTCGGAACGTCGTGCCCGAGTATATCGAGTTTCAATAGCCTTCCGCTGATGGAATGGTAATCAAAATGAGTTGTGATGACTTCGGAATTCACATCGTTGGCTGGATATTGAATTGGACAAAATTCGTGGATATCATTGGTCTCAGGAACAACCATGATACCACCAGGATGTTGTCCTGAACTTCTCTTGATACCAGTTAGTCCTTGGGACAACCTTTCAACTTCATATCTGTGAATTTCCTCATTACGTTCCTCAAAATACTTTTTGACATAACCATAAGCGGTTTTATCGGCAATGGTGCCTATCGTACCAGCCTTGAATGTTTTGCCTTTACCAAACAGTACCTCACAATATTTGTGCGCATTGGCTTGATAAATGCCTGCAAAGTTAAGGTCGATATCAGGTTCTTTATCTCCATCGAAACCGAGAAAAGTCTCAAATGGAATATCATGTCCTTCTTTAGTCAGTTTATTACCACAATCAGGACAAATTCGGTCAGGCATATCAACACCCGCTCCAAATTTTCCGTCAGTATGGAACTCTGAAAATTTACAATTGCTACAGATGTAGTGTGGTGGCAAAGGATTAACTTCTGTAATATCACTCATAGTGGCAGCGAACGAAGATCCTACCGATCCACGTGAACCAACTAGAAAACCATCTTCTAGAGACTTCGCAACCAACTTTTGAGCGATGATATACATGACCGCATAACCATTTCCAATAATTGAATTGAGTTCACGCACAAGACGTGATTCAACAATCTCCGGGAGTTCGTCTCCATAAATACGTTTCGCCTTGGCCATACACATTGTTCTAAATTCTTCATCTGCGCCTTCGATTACAGGAGGAAATGTACCTTTGGGTACTGGCAATACATAATCACACATTTTTGCTATGAGCTGTGTATTTTCAATGACCACTTCTTTAGCACGATCACCAAGATATGAAAATTCGTCAAGCATTTCATCAGTAGTCTTAAGATAAAGTGGTGCTTGGTTATCCGCATCAGAAAAACCATTTCCTGCCATCAGAATACGCCTGTATACTTCATCTTCAGGATCAAGGAAGTGAACATCTCCAGTAGCGACAGTGAGTTTGCCTAGTTCATCACCAAGCTCCAGAATCGATCTGTTGATTTCCTGAAGTTCAGATTTGTCCTTGACGCGCCCATTACTGATCATAAACCCATTGTTTCCAGTAGGTTGAATCTCAAGATAATCATAGAATTTTGCGATTTCTACGAGCTGCTCTCTCGGCAGATTGTTCATATATCCTTTGAATAGCTCACCAGACTCACATGCACTGCCTATAATCAGTCCTTCACGTTTCTCAAGGAGCAAACTTTTTGGAACTCTTGGCTTTCTATAGTAAGTGTTTAAATTGGAATGTGAAACGATCTCATACAGATTCCTAAGGCCCTTTTGATTCTGAGCCAATATGATGACATGAAACATTTCCCTCATTGAAAAATCAAAGTTGAGTCTCGCGTAATCATTGATGGATTTGACGTCTTCTATGCCATTTTCTTTTAACATCTCAAAAAACTTCATTAGAACACGGCTAGTGGCTTCTGCATCAGCAACAGCTCTGTGGTGATCGGTCAAGACTATCTTGAGGTGCTTGGTGACTGCCTTGAGATTGTGTTTTTTTATACCTGTCAGTAGTAGTCTACTCAAAGACAAAGTGTCGAGGATCAAAGATTCAAATGGCAAATTCATCAATGAACAATAATATCGGATGAATGAACAATCAAAAGTTGCATTATGCGCCGCGACAGGTAGTCCGTCGACAAACTCCATGAATTTCGGTAAAACTTCCTCGAGCGTCGGCATGTCGCTGACCATTTCGTCAGAAATTCCAGTCAACTCGGTTATAATTGCAGGGATATTGCGTTTAGGATTAATCAACTGGCTAAACCGATCAACGACTTCACCTTTTTTGACTTTGACAGCTCCAATTTCAATTATGGTGTCATTGTTATATGAAAAACCAGTGGTTTCAATATCAAAAATTACGAAGGTCTCATCAAGCGAATATGGGGTTGCATCTTTAATAATGTCATTCATATCATCGATGAGATAACCTTCAAGTCCATAAATGATTTTAATGTCATCGTCTGCTTGCGATGCTGCATCAGGAAACGCCTGAAGCACGCCATGATCAGTGATTGCAATAGCAGGATGTCCCCAATTGATTGCAGTCTGAACCAATTTCTTGACTGGCGAGATACCATCCATTTCACTCATATTGGTATGCAAATGCAGTTCAACACGTTTATCAGTGGCTAAATCCATCCGTTTTTCTTCCACTTTTCCTGTGTTGATGGATACTATGTTGAGCACTTGCTCCTTGTCAAAGGTATCAAACCGATTGATGCCCTCAACAATATACCAATTGCCTTTTTTTAGTTCGGGTTCAAGCTCTTCAAACTCTTTCTTCTTGAGAAATGCCTTACAAGCTATCGCATTGGTCAAATCAGAGAGAAACATTTTGAGAATATATTTGCCACCTTTGATTTCTCTGGAATCGTATGAAATCAACTTCCCTTCAATGGCGTAAGTCTCTTCTTCCATATGGATATCAATGATTTTTGTGAAACTTCTTTTGATTTTGTTTCTAAAAAGTATATTTGATTTCTTTTTGCCGGAATCCACTTCACTTTTTTCTTTGATGGTTTCCATCTCTTCATTGAATGCTTGTGTTGATGACGCAACTATATTTTCAATAGCTTCTTCCTGAGATTTTTCAAAATCTTCAATCCCTTCGAATGCCTCTTTTGCCGAATAGGTTGTGATTGGAAATACTGCCTTAAGATTCTTTTCACAAATGGTTTCTATCATTTTATCTGTTTCATACTGATAAAATGTGCTTTCAAAGCCCTTATCTTCAAATTCAATATGAATGGTTTCATCTGGAAAAGAAACTTTTGATCTGCGCAAGATACTAGCAACCGCAGGATTTTTTCGCTTGATTACACTCAGAATGTTGTCCCAATGCTCACCCACTCCTGTGGTTAGAGGATTGAAATCAACAGAGATATCAAATTGTTCAATGAAATCCAGGGTTTGTCTCAATGAGTTTTTTAAATTCTCAATGGCTTCCCCCGAGATCACATGATTCGTTTTAAGATCAATATTCAACAAAGAATCATTTTTATGAAATGCAATTCTTCTTATTTCAAACTGATTGGTTTTCAATGATTGTTGTATCAATTGATTAAAAGGTATTCGATCCATTTAATCACCTTTCTTTTAGAGGGTTTCTATTGCCTTCATTACAGCATCGATAATTTCATCTTCTTTGAACTTTTGAACCACGATGCCTTTTTTAAATAACAGGAATTCACCTTTGCCACCTGCGATTCCTAAATCAGCTTCTTTGGCTTCTCCTGGACCGTTTACAGCACAGCCCATTACCGCTAAAGTGATATCCTTGTCTATGCCCTTCACACGTTCTTCAAGTAGATTAGCGATTTTCACCAGATCCACTTCGGTACGTCCACATGTAGGACATGATATGATTTTTATGCCAAAGGATCTTAATCCTAATGATTCCAGTATTTTTTTTGCTACTTTTATCTCTTCGACCGGGGGTCCAGTAAGAGACACTCTGATTGTACTTCCGATACCTTCATAGAGCATGATTCCAATACCAATGGAAGATTTTACAGTACCAGAAAACAAAGTTCCAGCCTCAGTGATGCCAAGGTGAAGCGGATAGTCCACCATTTCATCGAGCAAGCGGTAAGCCTTGACAGTCAATCCTATATCTGAAGACTTAATTGAAATAACAATATCATAAAAAGATAGGCTTTCAAAAATTCTAACGTGTCTCATCGCACTTTCCACTAGAGCTTCAGCAGTCACTCCGCCGAATTTCTCGAGTAGATCCTTTTCAAGAGAACCACCATTGACTCCGATTCTTATTGGAATTCTCTTGGCCTTTGCGACTTCCACCACTTTTTCCACTCGATCGATGCCACCGATATTACCCGGATTGAGTCTGATTTTATCGACACCTCGGTTCATCGCTTCAATCGCAAGCCTATAGTCAAAATGGATATCAGCAACAAGTGGTATGTTAATTCGGCTTTTTATTTCTGATATCGCCTCTGCTGCTTTCATATCTGGAACCGCTACACGAACAATCTCACAACCTTCTCTTTCAAGTTCAAGAATTTGTGCGACTGTAGCATCGACATCTTCTGTTTTAGTATTGGTCATAGACTGTATAAGGACAGGATAGCCACCACCGATAGCCACATTACCAATCTCAATAACACGCTTTCTATTCATAATTACTCCTATAAATTACTGATATCTCTAAATACCAAGAATACCATCAGCGCCATCAAAATGACAATACCAATAAAGTGAACATAGCCTTCTTTTTCACGATCGATTGGTTTACCTTTAATCATCTCAATAATCACAAATACTATTCTACCACCATCGAGTGCTGGAAATGGCAGCAAATTTACGATTCCAAGGTTGATTGAAATGTAAGCGGCAATAAACAACAGGTTCCAAAAACCTTGTTCAGAAGCTTGGCCTATGATTGAAACAATACCAACAGGACCAACAAGTTCACCTTGAACTTCTTTTGAGCCAAGTTGTGTGAAAAACTTGAATATGTCAGTAAAGAACATTCTGAACTGATCCCATGCAACTCCAAGGGATTTATCAACTCTTTTTTCAAGCATGGTCTGAACGCCGACCTTATAATTCCCATCTGGGCCAAGTTCAGGCAACATTTCCAGGATTACATTCAACTCTTCGTCACGTTCAACTACTACAGTGATTTTTTCGCCATTGCTTTCATTGATTCCATTGATTACCTGTTCCCAAGTCGTGATCTCGACTCCGTCGATTTCCACGATTCTATCTCCAGGCAACATCCCAGCGCTTTCGGCTGGCATATCTTCAATAACTGCTTCTATTCTATTGGAAGCTGAGCCCATACCGAACATGATGATGACCAAAAGTACATATGCGAGTACAAAATTCATTGTCGCACCTGCTACCAGCACCATAAATCTTTGATAGGGTTTTTTATTTGAAAAACTTCTAGGATCTTCAGAAGCTTCGTCTTCACCTTCCATTTTAACAAATCCACCCAGCGGAAAAACACGAAGTGAATATAAAGTTTCAGGACCTTGCCATTTTACAATTTTAGGACCCATTCCTATTGAAAATTCATGAATTTTTATACCGTTTAAACGTGCTGTGACAAAATGGCCCAATTCATGTGCAATAACGATAATACCGAATACAAATACAAAGCTGACAATTGTCATCCACATATGATTACCTCTCAATTCTACTTTTTAATTAGTGACCTGATGTATATTCTAGTTTGTAAATCAGTTTCCAGAATGTCCTCAAGTTTAGGAGTATCAATATTCTTAAAAGTATTTAGTGCGTTTCCGATATAATCGGAAATATCATAAAACTTGATTTGATCCTTCAAATAAGCATCCACTAGGATTTCATTCGCAGCATTCATTACAGTTGGCATGATGCCACCCATCTCGAGTGCGTCCATTGCGATTTTGAGGCAGGGAAAACGATCATAATCCGGTCGATCAAAGGTGAGGGATGCAATCTCATTGAAATCGAGTGCATTCACATCATTTGAAAATCTTTCAGGATAGTCAAGCGCATATATGATCGGCACACGCATATCAGGAACACCAAGCTGAGCAACTATAGAGTGATCTTTGAACTGAACCATGGAATGTATGATGCTTTGAGGATGCACCAAAACTTCGATTTGACTGGCAGGTACACCGAAAAGCCAATGAGCTTCAATAAACTCAAGACCTTTGTTCATCAGTGTGGCTGAATCGATTGTGATCTTTCTACCCATTGTCCAGTTTGGATGTTTCAGTGCTTCTACTGCTTTTTTATTGATAATCTCGGTTTTTGAAAAATTCCGGAATGCTCCACCTGATGCCGTTAGAATCAGTTTATCAACTGTACTCTTATTTTCACCGTTAAGACACTGAAATATCGCACTATGCTCACTATCTACAGGAAAAATTTCAACATTATGTTTAGCTGCTAATGGCATTATGATCTCTCCAGCGGTCACAAGGGTTTCCTTGTTTGCAAGAGCAATGGTCTTTTTAGATTTTATGGCTTCTATAGTCGGTTCGAGTCCAATATTGCCTACAACTGATGTCAAAACAATATCAACTTCAGGATGTGAAACGAGTTCAAGCATGCCTTCCATCCCTGAGAGGACTTTAATCATTGTATGTGACAGGGCTATCTTCAGAGGCTTCCGCATAGACTCATCATGAACCACAACAAATTTTGGTTGAAATTCCAGTGATTGTTCAATGATCTTATCTATGCTCGTGTTACAAGTCAAACCGAATACTTCAAACCTATTTGAACTCCTGATTATGTCCAGTGCTTGTGTGCCAATGGATCCTGTGGACCCAAGTATGACTATCTTTTTCATATTATGCTCCATATAAAAATAAGCTTATAAATTATAAGCTTGAGTAATCTCATTCAATTATACCAGTACAGTACGGATGTATCCATATAGCACTATAAAATAATAAACCAAAGGTAACGTAATCAATAAACTGTCGAAACGGTCCAAAACACCACCGTGACCAGGCATGATTTTACCAAAATCTTTAATCTCAAATACTCGTTTTATCTTAGAGGCAATAAGGTCACCTACCTGTGACAACATACTACCTACCAAGCCTAAGAATATTGCATAAATCTGAAAGTCAGGATTCCAGATTCGAGCATATATAAAACTGAAAATCAAACATGCAACAATACCACCAATTGAACCTTCTACAGTCTTATTCGGACTTACCGAAGGAATTAAAGGCGTCTTTCCAATCAACTTTCCGGTGAGATACGCAAACGTATCCGTTATAAAAGCTATTATAAAAGGATACCATATAAAAAAGTTGTTATCCACCTCTGAAATCATGATTATATGTGAAAGAGCAAATGTCACATAAAAGAAACCAATGAAAGTTATTGCCGAACCCATTATATCCTGTTTTGTGAACACTGTAAGTGCCATGATGAAAAATAAAAACACTGCAATTAGAAAAGTGAAATAATCACTAGAAAAATTGGCGAAGTAACCTAAGAACCAAGCCGCCGTCACTATGTACCCAGCATATTTGACGGGTTGATATTTTTTTGAAAATGCTTTGTAGAATTCATAAAGACCGATTAGACTAAGTAGAAAAGTACTGACATACAAAGATATGCCACCAGTCAATAAAACAAAAAACAATATTGGCAAAGCTATTATTGCTGATATGACTCTGGTTTTCATATTGCTCTCCTCAAAGTGCTCCAAAACGTCGGTTTCTTTCCTGATACAAATGAATCGCTTTTTTATAGGCTTCTTCATTGAAATCCGGGCAGAAAAGAGGTTCGAAAATAAATTCTGTGTACGCAAGTTGCCGCAACAAAAAGTTGCTGAGTCGTTGTTCTCCACTGGTCCTTATGAGCAGGTCCGGGTCTGGCATTCCGTTAGTGTATAAATAATTGGAAAAAAGTGATTCACTCACATCGTCTATTCCAAATTTATGTTCATCATAATCAGTCAACATGGATTTGACAGCATGAATGATTTCATTTCTGCCACCATAATTGAGAGCCAAATTGAACTGCATGCCATCATTTTCCTTTGTTTTCTCAATTGCACCAACAACCTCAACTCTAGCATATTCAGGAAGTCCATCAATATCTCCAAAAACATTGACTTTGATATTATTCTGGTGAATTTCCTCAATTTCAGAATGCACAAACTTGACGAGTAATTTCATGAGACCTGTAACTTCTTCATTTGGACGATTCCAGTTCTCAGTTGAAAAAGCATAAAAAGTAATATACCCAATCCCCATATTTTGGCTTGCTTTGACAATTTTTTTGATGGTTTCTGTCCCTGCATTATGACCCATCAGTCGAGGTAAGCCTCTTTTCTTTGCCCATCTACCGTTACCATCCATAATGAAAGCGACATGTTTCGGAATAAGGTTGTCATTAATCTCGATTTTCTTTTTAAAAAACATAGGCACCTCAAATGGACGCCCTCCTTACAGGAGGGCTCCATAAAATTAGACTTCCATTATTTCTTCACTTTTCTTGGCAATGACTGCATCGATCTTTACGACTTGCTCATCAATCATTTTTTGAACTTCTTTTTCTGCTGATGTGAGTTCATCTTCAGAAATTTCTTTTCCCTTTTCCATTTTTTTCAAATGGTCTATTGCATCTCTTCTTTCATTTCTGAGTGCAACTTTTGAATCTTCACCAAGTTTTTTGACTGTCTTTACCAAATCTTTTCTACGCTCTTCAGTCAACATAGGAATGATCAATCTGATTACTTTACCATCGTTGCTTGGGTTGATACCAAGATCTGCGATTTGAATCGCTTTTTCGATATCTTTTAAAATAGATCCATCATATGGTTGAATTTGAATGATTCTTGGTTCAGGGACAGAAATACTTGCGAGCTGCTTAATAGGTGTCTCGGCACCATAATACTCAACTCTGACTTTGTCCAAAATCAAAGGATTTGCACGTCCAGCACGGATGTGGTTCAATTCATCTTTGAGTACATTTAAGGTTTTTTCCATTTTTTCTTGTAATAAATCGTGAACTTGGTTTCTCATATTTGTACCTCCTCAATTATTGTTCCAACATTTATTCCAGAACATGCTTTCAATATGTTCTCGGGAACATTCAAGTCAAATACTGCAATTGGAATGTGATTGTCCATACAAAGTGTGATAGCTGTAAAATCCATAACACCTAATTTTTGACTGAGCACATCAGAATATGTCAATCGGTCATATTTTTTGGCATTCGGATTAAGTGCCGGATCACAGTCGTATACACCATCAACTCTTTTTGCCAATAATATAAGTTCCGCATCCATTTCTGCGGCTCTAAGTGCTGCTGTTGTATCAGTTGAAAAAAACGGGCTTCCAGTACCGGCACCGAAAATTACCACAGTACCTTCGCTAAGATATGTCACAGCTTTTTCGCGATTGTAATCATCGGCGAGTGGTGACATGGAAATCGCACTCATCAACTTGTTCTTGACACCCAGAAACTTAAGGGCATCAGCCATTGCAAGTGAATTCATTACTGTACCCATCATGCCCATATAATCTGCAGTGGTTCTTTCCATTTTCTTGCTGGTTCTACCTCTCCAAAAATTTCCTGCACCAATGACGAGGCCGACCTCAACACCATGATCTGTCATCTTTTTTATGGTTTGTGCCACATTTGAAACCACTTCATCATCAATTCCAGTTCCTTTTTTTCCAGCAAGCACTTCTCCGCTTAACTTAAGAATTACCCTTTTATATTTTAGCTCCAATGCAACAACCTCCATTCAATTCTATTCTACAGTAATTTACATACCCATTCAAATATTTTTTCCTTAAAAAAGAGAACACAAAAGTGTTCTCCTGAAATTTTATGGATTTTTAATTAGCCTTTCAATTGTTTAGCAACTTCCTCAGCGAAATTTTCTGATTTTTTCTCTAAACCTTCGCCAACTTCAAAACGTGAGAATCTTCTGATTGAAAGATTTTCACCAATCTTAGCGATTTTTTCTTTTAACAATTGATCAACAGTTTTGTCTGGATCTTTAATGAAAGGTTGCTCCAAAAGACAAACTTCTTTATAGTATTTAGCAATTCTACCTTCAACCATCTTATCAACGATTTGAGCAGGTTTTCCTTCATTTAATGCTTGATTTCTAAGAATTTCCTTCTCAGCTTCAATTGCTTCTTGAGGAACGTCTTCAATTCTAACATAAGTAGGGTTTGAAGCAGCTACTTGCATTGCAACGTCTCTACCGAACTCTTGGAACTCAGCATTTTTAGCAACGAAATCAGTTTCGCTGTTAATTTCAACGATAACACCAATTCTACCACCGTGAATATATGAAGCGATAATACCTTCAGATGCGATTCTGTCCATCTTCTTCGCAGCTTTGGCGATCCCTTTTTCTCTTAAGTATTTGATTGCCTCTTCCATGTTGCCATCAGTTTCAACAAGAGCTTTCTTGCAGTCCATCATGCCTGCGCCAGTTGATTCTCTTAATTCTTTTACCATCTGAGCTGTAATAGCCATTTTGTATCCTCCTTAAAATCAATTGTATTCATCTTAAAAAAGGTAAGAGATCGACTCTTACCTCTTTGAACTTCACTTTAATTATGCTTCTGTAGCTTCTGCTTCAGCAGGGACATCAGTCAATTGCTCGCCTTGTCTAGCTTCAATAATAGCGTCAGCCATTTTTCCAGCGATCAACTTGACAGCGCGGATTGCGTCATCGTTACCTGGAATTACGTAATCAACTTCGTCTGGATCACAGTTTGTGTCTACGATAGCAACAACTGGGATACCAAGTACTTTTGCTTCTTTGATTGCAATTCTTTCTTTCTTTGGATCAACAACAAAGATTGCGCTTGGAAGTTTAGGCATATCTTTGATACCGCCAAGGAATTTTTCGAGCTTTTCTTTGTCTGCTCTTAATTTAAGAACTTCTTTTTTAGGAAGTGCTTCGAAAGTACCGTCGTTTTCCATTCTCTCGAGTTTGAATAACAAGTCGATTCTCTTCTTGATAGTTTTGTAGTTTGTAAGCATTCCACCCAACCATCTTTGGTTGACGAAATACATACCAGCTCTTCTTGCTTCAGTTTCGATAGCTTCTTGAGCTTGTTTTTTAGTACCAACGAACAATACTGTACCGTTTTCTTCTGCAACGCTTCTGATGAATGCATATGCATCTTCAACTTTACCTACAGTTTTTTGAAGGTCGATGATGTAGATACCATTTCTTTCTGTGAAGATGTATTCAGCCATTTTAGGGTTCCATCTTCTTGTCTGGTGACCAAAGTGTACACCAGCTTCTAGTAATTCTTTCATTGAAATTACTGACATGTTGTGTTCCTCCTCGTTTTTTAATAACCTCCTCACCTTTCATCTTTCATAAGGACCCATCGGGCAACCCCTTCTGAAATTGAAGTGAGTGTGTTTTAATTACCTTTGACATTATAACATAGCATAGTCAAAAGCACAACATCATTTTACTGTTTCAAACGCAGTAATAGTTGGACCTCTCCTACACCCATATCAAGATCTTTGGCAATTTGTGCAATGGGAATTCCGCGACTTCTGAGCCTGATGATTTCACTTCGCTTATCAATTTTTTCCTCATGAATCTCTCGTTCGATTACGGGCTCATTTTTTTGATCTTTGAGTTGAGTCATAACCTTGATGTTTTCTTCAATCGTATTCACTGTAGGCTTTGTTTTCTCTGAAAAACGTTGTTGCATTAGATTCAGTGTTTCGTTTAAATCTTGAATTTCCTTTTCATGCAAGCTATACTTACCTTCCAAATCCTGTGCAATATCATAAAATGCGGTATTCATTTCATCGATCGACAGTTGAAGATTTTCGAGCAATTGAAACAAATCCGCATCTTTATAGACTCTTGATTGTTCAATCATCTGGGCTTGGCTATTTACAGCTTTATTGAATTCCCTTCTTATCATGAAAAGTGAACTGATCACAAGAATCAGTCCAATGACAATACTTACAAAATACATATCACACCTTCATATCAAAATGTATACCGAGAGGTTCGAGTTTTTTGACGACTTCTTTTTCCTCTTCCATGATATGCCCATCTTCATCTTTGAATTTCCCACTTTGTTGATTGCCACTTTTTGATTTTTTTTGTTCATCATCCTTAAGATTTTTGAGCTCTGTCTTTTCAGTGTTGTTGACTCTCTGATTGTCTCTCAGAGTGGTTTGTCTGTTCTGCATTTGGGCTTGCTGAAGTTCATTGTCCTGCTTACTGACAACGCTTTGTTTTGCGGGATGAATCTCTTGAGTTTTGTGAACTACGATTTGCATATCCACTGGTCTGATTCCCATAACTTACCTTCCCCTGCAGATTTAATAGCCTGTTACGACAATTTCCCCTCTATCCTTTGTTATGATCGAATGGGACAACGCATACTTGACATAATAGTTGCCATTGCCGATTTTGACTCTGGTTCCAGGAAAAATCGTATTGGCTTTGAGCTGAGCTCCTCGAATATTATTGACGAGTTCATTCAACATTTTAAGACGAAGACGTTTTTCTGAGAGCTCCGTATCCATTTTTATGAAATTGGCACTGTACTTACCGTACATGAAAACCGATCTTTGGTCTTCAGGATCCATATCAATTTTGGCTTTTAAAAGCTTGACGGATTTTTCTAGTTTATCATGCATATCAATGAGCTCTCTGACTTCTGTGGTGAGTGCCTTTAGTTCTTCAATGGTTTCGATGTCTACACCAAGTTTAATTGATGTTATAATACCCATCTCAGAGCCTACTGTGTTGGCTTCTATGTCCGATTTGGAAGTGATTTCCCCTCCTACAATCAAACCTTTCTTTCCTTTTACAACCACGCGACCGTCACATTTGACATTGCTGTTCATTATCGCACTGGCTTCAATGTTGCCCCTGACATATACATCTGCAGAATTGATGAAATTGACCGTCAAATCTCCACTACACTTGATTTCTGCCTTGTCATGACCTTGTACCCCACGTGATATGACCATGTTGCCACCAGCTATCAATTTTGCGCCTTCAACTACTCCGTTGATGATCAAATCACCATCGCACTCCACAGAATATCCGTTGGTGACATTGCCATTGATAATGACTTGCCCTTGAAATGTAATATTACCGGTCTCAACACCTACATCCGTTTTAATCTCGAGAGACTTGATTACAGAAATTCTATCGTTGTCATAGACTATCGTTCCATCTGCATCTGCAATGGCAGAGAGTCCATCTGAACTTAAACGCATATTTTTTCCGATTTTCAAAACCACTTCTTTGCCGTCACGGCCTTTGATGATTTTTCCAGTGACTGTCGTACCGTTTTTACCTTTTGTAGGGGGAGTTTTGACTGCAAGTATATCCCCTTCGCTGACCAGTTCGACAAATCCCATGTTCTTGAAATCGACACGCCCATCATCAAGGATTTGAGGTTTTGCTTTATGTTCCTTACTTACGGTAAAGTCAATTGTTGCATCTGTACCATTTTCGTGAGGAATGCCTTCTGCAATTAGAATATTGAAATCAGATTTGCAAGTTTTGCAAATTTGCTCAACAACATTGTGTTTGATTCCAAAGACTACATTCTTCTCTTTGAGTAAATCCAATATTTCCTCGGACTTGATGCTGGTCGTGCTGCCGTTAAACTCTATAGAGAGAAATGCCTTATAATAATCGTCAGATATTCTTATGGTTGTTTCGAATCTTTTGCTTTCATCAGTCATAATAGTCCCCCAAAATATAATCTATATTTATATTGTCGGTAAATACGTATATTTTTATTACTATTATTTTATCACATAATAGAAAATCACAGAAGGTCTGTGATTGAATTGTCGATTTTAAAAAAGATTGTTTAATGAAAGCTTGAGTTTCGATATGGCTTTGGTATGAATTTGTGAAACTCTAGATTCCGAAATACTTAAGATCTCAGCAATTTCTTTATAGGTGAGTTCTGAGTAATAATAAAGTTGCATGACACGCATTTCTTTTTCAGGTAACTTTTCAATGGTGCTGGCGAGTATTTTCTTGACTTCTTTTTCAACAAATCTGTCTTCTGGTTGAAATTCCACTGTATCAGAAGCAATATCAAAACTCATATTGTCCTCAATTTTTTCCTCAAGTGATACGATGGAATACGTTGTCGCTTCACCGAGCATTCTACTATATTCATCTAGAGTTAGATTGAGTTCCTCTGCAATCTGTTCATCGGTGAATTCACTTCCATGAATTTTTTGAAGCTTCTGAATGGCTTCTTCAATCTTTTTGTACTTTTGACGAGTGCTTCTTGGGATCCAGTCCATGTGTCTAATCTGATCAATGATCGCACCCCTTATACGGATATTTGCATAAGTTTCAAACTTGATTTGCTTTTTGTGGTCAAATTTATCAATTGCATCTATAAGACCAATGATTCCATAACTAAGTAAATCATCATATTCAATGTGGGCATTATAGCTGGAATATAATCTGCCAGCAATAATTTTTACGAGCGCCACATAATGTATGATGAGTTCGTCTTTGGCCGCTTTGTCATTTAATTCCTTATAATTAATCCAAAGTTGTTCATTGGTCATTTACAACACCTACAATGATTAGATTTCTTTTATGCCTTTACCAGCTGTTTTTATGATAAGTTTACCGTTTTCACTAAAAAATTCGATTGTTCGACCGAAGTTTCCACCAGTTTCGTCAGACTTGAGTGGAATGCCCATTTCCTTAAGTATAATTCTCACCGCTTCTGCATTTCTTTCACCAATTTTCATGGTTTCGTTTGCTGAAGTAAATGAAAACATTTGCGCTCCTCCTGCGATTTTTGCAGAAATCCTACTTTTCTTTGCGCCCTTAGCTTCCATTTGCTGGATAAGTTCTACGATGGCCGTATCAGCAAATTTGGCTACATTCTCATTTTTTCTGATGGCTTTACTTGATGGTAACATGATATGGGCCATACCGGTCACCTTTGATGACGCGTCATATAAACAAATACCAACACACGACCCTAATCCTAGGGTCGTGAGAGCATCCGGAAATTCAACGACTTTAAGGTCAGCCATACCTACTTTGATCATAGTGCTCATAAAGTCACTCCTAAACTGCCTAATAACACTTCATACGAGTCCATGTCCGGTATAAGGAAAAAATACCCATCAACACTTTTAGCTTCTAATGTTTCAATAAATTCATTCTGAATAATCAGCACATTGTCACTCATCTGACCAAAGTGAATCGCTGGTACGCTGAGTATCGCTCCAGCCATGTCAATGGCAAGTGCGGGAACGGATATTTTTATTTGAAGATTGGTAAGTCCAGATAACGATGCAATATATGATCCCGCTAAAATGTTTCCAATTTCTTTGAGTGCCGAGGTAGTGAATTCATCAAACTCGGAATTATCCCTCGGCATAAGTAGATCTACAAGATTGATAGCTGAAGGCTGATCCAGTACAAACATGATGCTTCCATTGATATCTCCCTCAAATTTGAAAAAAATACCACAAACCACATTTTCAGGACCGCCTAACAGTTCTGGAACTTCATCAAAATCGAGTAATTTGACTACAGGTACTTTCATGTCGATTTTTTTGTTGATCATAGTAGCAAGTGAAGTTGCGGCATTGCCAGCTCCGATATTACCGATTTCTCTTAGGACGTCAAGGATTATACCATTGTTTATCTTATCAAATTCAATGCCCATGTTTCACCTCTATTCAACGTGTTGCTCAATATTTAAGACCTTATACAGATCAATCAACATGATAATGCGACCATTCTTCTTACCGATATTTTTAACAAATTCATTGTCGACATCTTTTCTGACATTAGGAGCATCATCAATTTCATCAGTTGAGATTTGAAGCACTTCTGATGACGAATCCACAAGCATACCGATTTTCAGATCATCAACATTGACTATGATAATTCTTGATTCATCTGAAGCCACTTTTGGTTCAAGACCAAACCTTGCCCGAAGGTCTACAACAGGAACTATGATTCCTCTTAGGTTGATCACTCCATTCACATAGTTCAGAGTATATGGCACTCTAGTGATTGGTAGAACTTTTTCTATATTCTCAACATTGTTTATATCAATGCCATAAAACTCCTGATTGAGTCTGAAAGTTACAAATTCTCTTATTTCACTCATATTATCACCCCTGACTAGAA
>JAIOSU010000320.1 GCA_021107455.1 Clostridiales bacterium
CATCAAATCTATAGATCAAAATGCCTTCGTTATGACCTCAAATGTCAGGGAAGTGCTCGGAGAAGGCTTTTTTAGCTGATTTGACAAAGAAAAAACACGTTTAAGCAACGTGTTTTTTTCTTGCGATGATAATACCGCCTATGACAATCACTGCCACTATTCCCGCATAAATGAAAATTGAATTGTCCGGTCCATCATTTTGAGATAGTTCTAGTGTTTCACCTTTAATCAGCACATCCGCTGTCGATAGAACCAAAGCAGACTGTGCGGGCACTATTGTAATGCCACCTTTGAGTTTCACTCCACCATCAATAGTGACCTGATCACGATTCAATAGTGTATTGTAATCCGCTCCCGGCAAATTCACACCAACGTCACTGTCACCCCCGTTAAATAGAATTAGCAACGTTTCGTCTTTATCCGGATCCGCATCTTTGTGGATCATATAGCCGATCATTTGGTCTTCAATTTCGATCAGTGATTCCCCTGAATCATCGAAGAAAGTGATCCACTGCTCAACTTCCTGCTGAGTCTCAAGTCTCATTGCCGGATAAGCTTTGCGGAGTGAGATGAGTCCTTTGTAATATTCAAAAACTTCCTGGTACTCGGCTTTTCTGTTCCAATCGATCTGGTTGATGGCATCCGGGGATTTATAGCTGTTATGATCTCCAGACTTGGTTCTTAAAAAATCCACTCCTGCATGTAGGAAAGGCATGCCTTGTGAGGTCATGACAATCGCATTGCTCAGTTTATGCATCTGTATACGCTCAGCGTCAGTCGCCTCAGGATTTGTAACCAGGAATTTATCCCATAGAGTGAGGTTGTCATGAGCGGAAACATAATTCACAGACTGAGACGGATGTGACGCCCATGGCTTATTCGAATAATTCACCAGGTCATAATTGATCTGAGGATGTAAGACCGCACCCACAATACCGAATTTCACACTTTCCTCAAGTCCTTCAGCACCACCTGCAAATCCAGCCTCCTCAGCATTGAACACATGACCTTTGATTCCGTCACGCATCTCATCGGCAAACGCACCGATACGATCCACAGCTTGCATATTCGCTTTTATGAGTCTCTCGCTGTCCGGCAAAGTCGATGTGCCTCCTGTCCAGCCCTCACCATATAAGATGATGTCAGGATTTATGGCTCTGAGCTCGGATTCAATCCATTTCATGGTTTCAATGTCATGGACACCCATAAGGTCAAATCTGAATCCGTCCACATGATATTCCTTCACCCAGTGTATCAGTGAATCCGTAATCAGCTTTCTCACCATGATGCGTTCTGATGCAGTCTCGTTACCTGTACCTGATGCATTGGAGTATGCCCCATTATCCATTCGATAATAATAGTCTGGCATGATCAGCGTCAGATTGGAATCCCCGCTGAGTGCGGTGTGATTGTACACCACGTCCATGATCACCCCAATGTTTTCATCATGAAGTCCTTTGATCATCTGTTTCATCTCTTGAATTCGAACCTCTCCACTATAAGGATCGCTGGAATAAGAACCTTCTGGAACGTTATAGTTTTTTGGATCGTACCCCCAATTGAAGACATTGTCCTCAAGTCGACTTTCATCGATACTGTTGAAATCATACATAGGAAGTATCTGGACATGTGTGACTCCAAGTTCTTTCAGATGTGAAAGACCCGTTGAAACGCCCTCTTTTGTCTGGGTATCCTTTTCGACCACTCCTAGAAATTTCCCCGAATTTTCGATTCCCGATGAAGGATGAATCGACAAATCCCTGATATGCATTTCATAGACAATGGCGTCATTCATCTTTTTATACACAGGTCCTTTGTCGTCTGACCATCCGCTCGGGTTTGTTCTCTCAAAATCCACAACCATGGATCGGTCACCGTTCACCCCTGCACCCACTGCATAAGGATCATAGGTCTCCTTTATGATGCCATCTATGGACACTGAAAAAGTATAATAGACACCATGAAGATCGCCCTCTTTGACAGAACTCCAAACGCCCTTATCGCCTTTCGTCATCGTAATGCTCTCAATTAACGTGTCTCCATCACCCGATTCGTATAGATTCAGTGTGACTTCGTCAGCCACAGGTGACCAGACTTTGAAATCAGTGGACTCATCTGAATATATCGCCCCTAACTTCCCGTCGTATCCAAATTGACTTTCAAAAGCCTCAGAATCATACAGACCCGCCAGATCGATGCCCACAGGCAAATAATCTTGAAACACGGTTTGATATTTGTTGCCGATAATCACAGATTCCTTTAAAAGGACCACAAAATTCTGAGCCATTGCTCCCCCACCGGCGCTTATGGCAGCAGGCTCAATGGCATTGCCCTCTTGATCCGCGATGGAGAAGTCAGTTCTCATCTGAGCGACTTCTATCGGTTTGGAGCTCGTTAGTTTCAGTGTCTTTTCATCTATGAAAGACGCTGCGAGAAATTTTGGTGAGAGATCGATTTCATTTTCATCAAAATAAATGGACTCACTTCCTTGAATCAAATAAAATTCAAGATTGCCTTCCTCATCGATTTGACTTGTAGGAACAAATCGATCCGAATCAACATCTTTTGCTTCCCATTCCCCTTTTCTGACTATGAATCCTATTTCTTCGATATCGGCTATATCCTCCAACATCACTCTAGCCACTTTACCAAACTCATCTTCTTCACTGAATTCGTAGGCAGTCCCGTTTTGCCCATTTGGCCAGATCCACATATTCCATCCTTCATAATTGCCATCAAAACGATGATAGTGGATAATCATTTCGGTCTGATCAGCTGCAAAGCTGTGAATAGGCACTGATGTCACTAAAAGGATCAGTAACAATAGCATACTTATCTTTTTTTTCATTCCCTTCTCCCTCTTTGTGCAATCGGTTGCACGTTTATTGTTTCAATTATATCAAATTTGTTAGATTTACTCAATTGAACATTTCAATTTGTGGTAAAATAGTATTAGACCATCAAGAGGAGGCCAACTATGTTGAAAATCATCGCAACAAATCTACTAGGTTATGATCTTTTGATTATCATGGTGGCATTGATCAATGGGTTTTACATCTACCCACGAGCCAAACGTTCCAGTATCCAGTTAAGAGACCATCTTCAACCTAAGGTTTACGTTCCTATTGATCTTCTAATGGAAAGGATACGTGGCAAGAACGACAAAAAAATGGATCTCAATGCCATGAAAAGCATGCGTTCTGACGAGATTCATTTCTACAGTATTTTCACTTCCATCAACAGTGCTTTTCCAATGCTCGGTATGCTTGGAACAATCATCTCACTGCTTGGTATGCTCGATCTTTCACGGCAGGAAGTCGCACTCAATTTTACCGTGGCACTTACATCCACACTTTGGGGACTGATTTTTGCACTGATCTTCAAAGCTATTGACGCGGCACTCGGTCCAATCGTCGAGCAAAATCAGGAGAACCTCAAATTGATCCTGGAAAGACTAGATCAAGTGAGTCGAATTGAGGACGCTCATGCATAAGAACAATTGGATGGATTTCACACCTCTGATTGATGTATTTCTCATTTTGCTTTTCGTCATACTGTTGAATTCACAAATCGAGACAAAGAATCAATCGGAGGCATATGACACCTCCATCGAAAACTATCAAAGTCAGATCAACGCCCTTGAGGTGGAACTCCAGGCAATACAGTCCACGACACCTGTATCTGAAATCGAACCTTTTGATTTGGTCAAATACGGTTTTCTCGAAGATAAAATCAATGTTGTTGATGTGTCGCTTAGAACCACAGGCAATCGTCTCTGGATCAATGATGAGCCGACAGATCTCTACTTGATCTTTACAGATCAAAGCACCCCTGAAGCAAGGAGCGCACAAAAGAGCCGCATCAAAACGGCCTTGATGGATGAACTACAATCCGAAAAAGTCTCCAACATCATGACGCTGTTCACACTTGAGGAGGATGCCAATGTGTATCGCTACGCATACCTACTAGTAACTGAAAGCATTACCGAATTGATTCAGGAACTCGGAATCGATCAGACTTTCTTCCTGCCAAAACCATAAATGAAAGGTGGTTACCATGAGCTTCTCAAACAACAAAAAAAAGAAAAGAAGATGGTTCAAAAGCATACTTATTCTCATACTTTTAGTTCTATTGCTCATTTTGCTCGATGGAAGATTCGGCATCGGAGATGGCCTTTTCCTAAATTCACCTTCAAATGCACCCGACACTGAAAATCTGGAAGAATCAAGCACTACACAGTCCACTATACTTATTAATGACAACAATATCATATACGAAAATGAAAGCATCCTAATGGTGACACTAGAGTCCATCATAGCTGAAGCGCCAGAAGACCACATGTTCATTCTGGTGGATGAAATGGCAAACAACTCGCTTTTTGAATCTGTTGAAAAATTGCTTAAAGACTCGGGACGCATATATACTATTGAATAATAAAAAAATCAGCTCTCACAATTGAAGAGCTGATTTTTTATTTGTTATTTGATCCTGTCAAATTACATCATGAAATTGTTTTTTACAAGTGCCGATACAAAGTAGGTCATAAAACCGAACATGTAAATATAGATCTCAAAGCCTAAAAACAGGCTGTAGCTAAGAGCTTGATTCGTATAATAAGGATGTTCCCTACGCCAGAGATAAAGCATCCACAGTGCATATGCCGACGTTGCAAGAGGCAATACTATCATGACCACTGGGTTTCCAAATAAAAATGGATAGATATGTCCATAAAACAGGAAATCTGAATTATCAATGGCTGTGATATAAAATTTAAATCCTATCGTAAATAGTATCAAAGCATAATAAACTTGTTGTCTTTTACGTTCATCATCAAATGGTGCAAATCTTTGATATAAAATAGCTAAAACTGCGACAAGAACGATTACCCATGAAATTGGCGAAATCTTGGTAATCAGTGTCACAAGTCCAAAGAAAACATTGTTTGCAAATGCGACGACCGATGCGAGAATCAACATGACATAATCTGTCTTATGCATTTGTTTGGCATAGCTGATCCATTCAGAGCCTTCACCGGCCAAATAAATGTTTGTGGCCTGATCCACTTTGTCCGCCCACAGCAATACCGGTCCGTTTGGAGTTTCAAAATAGTGATAACCAACAGGATAGTTTCTGGTAATCGTGAGCCTTGAATTATCTATCATTATATCCCCGTCACGTGTATATTTGGAGATGTTGGTGAACTGTCCACCGCGTGTCTGTGGGTATCTTGAAAGTCCTTTATTGATATGATCAAGGGTTTGAAGTGCCCCAAGCACATAACTGACTTCATTATCCTTGACGTTCGTAATGATTGGATCAAGGTCGGTTCTCACATGGTAAAACGGTCTGAAAGATAATTCCTTTAATGTAACCTCATCAAGTTGCCATATGCCCATGACCGTCGGTGTCCCCGGTGCCAAATGATCAAACAAACTGCTTGCTATGGTTATTACTCCATTCTCGATATGAATGTCTTTGTAGTATCCGTAAGTTTTCTGCTCTGCAACTGTAGTCGCTTCAACAACATCCATGATACCGTCGGATATTATGACGAACTTGCCCCCGTCTTCAGCATTGAGAGCAGCTGCAATACTTCTTTCCGAGACTTCAAGAGTAAGACGTTTCAAATTCACATAGCCATCTACTGTGCCTATCAGTTCCATTCCATCGTAGATTTCTGTGATTTCATCATCTCCTGCGATTACAATCTCTCCTGATGCTGAAAAATGTTCAGAATGCTCTGATACGATTTGCCTGTCTGTGACTTCAAGAGTGGTTGCATCCACTGTAAGACGCTCCAGTTTCTTTCTGTCGCTCAAATAGATGTAGTAACCCGTATCCACATTTTCAATTTCTATCACTCTCAAACTATCGAGTTCATCATGCTCAATGAGTTCTTCCTCAATTAACCGTCCATACCAATCCAGTTTATGTAGTTTTATGCCTTCCTTGCTTATATGAGTGAGGATGAACCCAGATTGATCATGATTGATGTTGATGTCAATTTTTCTGTAATCCGAAGTTAGTCCTGTTACGCTTTCCACACCTATTGACCATGATGGTGATGGTTGCTTTTCTTCTATCGCTTTTTCTGACCACGTGAAGGCCACAAGCATGATGATTGTTGCAAGAGCAAACCAGAATTTCCAAGACATGATCCATAAAACTTTTTTCTCTTTTTTCATATGATCCCCCATCACCATTGAAACTTTGATGTAAAATGGCTCTTGTTATTTTCACAAAAATCCTTTATAATAACTAAGGACATGCCGTCGTAGCTCAGCAGGTAGAGCAACGCCATGGTAAGGCGTAGGTCAAGAGTTCGAATCTCTCCGTCGGCTCCATTCTTAAAACACTTTCAGTTCACATTGAAGGTGTTTTTTTAATTTTAGTTTAAAACCATTAAATCGAACTTACCAAGATATTAACATTCACTTAAATATCTTTTATAAGAAACCCCAGGATGGCATGATTTGTGCCAACCTGGGGTTTGTCTTAACTTAAATCGATTAGAATATGATCCACGTCAACAATGCAAAGAGTGCAAATATTCCAATCAAAACCGGAAGCATGGTCATTGACGCCGCTATAAACAGCGCTAGAAAATCTCCTTTTTCAAGTTCGACATCCGCTTTATCCGGATCAAGTTCCTTTTTCCTTAGAACATCTTTGATTTTTTGAAACATGGCAACCTCTTTCCAACGATTCTTTCGTTTATCAATTTAATGCTATTATATCAGTTTAAATTTCTCCTGCAAAGTGGCAAGCCGCGAAATGTCTTAGCCCAACTTCTTTGTTCGGTGGTATGAGCTCTCTACAGATGTCTTTTGCATATGGACATCTTGTGTGGAATTTACAGCCTTGTGGAGTGTTAACGTTACTTGGGATCTCGCCGATGATCGGTTCCATCTTCTTGATCCTGTTCGGATTCGGTACCGGAATCGCCGATAAAAGCGCTCTGGTGTACGGATGGGTCGGATTGGAATA
>JAIOSU010000113.1 GCA_021107455.1 Clostridiales bacterium
AGCGCCTGACCAATAACGGCGCCATCGTACAAGCATCCCTCACACGCAACAACGCCGAGCTCCGACCCGACGATGAAGTCCTCAAAGAGTCAGAATCGATGATCACCCCTCGAATCAGGCCCGTCGGCGGACCCGGGGCATTAGATTCCATTTTCCTATGGACATCGCCCCAGACCTTCGACATCGACAAAAAATACTTCGGCCCAAGCGCATCCATCTCCAGACTCGAGTTCGGCAAAGCCATCGTCAATGTCATAGGTGGCGTACTACCCGAACCGACTCGCACTGAGGTCGTTCAAAGACTCCGTCCCGGCGTGGAAACCCCATTCCTCGACGTACTCCCGACCGATCCCAACTATCACTACATGGAATACATCGAAGAGAACGGCATCATGTACGGCAGAAACTATTACTTCAAGGGCGACGAACCACTCACACGAGCTGAAGCCATCACCATCATGGTCCGCACCCTCGGTATCCAGTACATGGCACCCGCACCACCTTATAACACACACTTCGCAGACGACGCCTCCATCCCTGAATGGGCAAAGGATGCCATCTACATGGCCAGTGAAGTCGGCCTGGTCAACGGTACCCCAGAAGGCAACATCAATCCAAACGGCTGGGTAAGAAAAGATGAAGCCGCCGCCATGCTCGTGAATTACATCAATCATGTGAAAGACGAGATCAGTTATGATTATAGGGAGAAGATACTCAATAAGTAAGTGCAGGGAGTGCAGGTAGAGCAGGGTAGGCAGGAAAAGACGAGATCAAAAGATTTTCCTTCTTTTCCACGATCTTGATCTAATAGGTGAGTGCAGGGAGTGCAGGTAAGGCAGGGAGAGGCAGGAAAAGAAAAGATCAAAAGGTTTTTTTCTTTTCCATGAACTTGATCTAGATTTTGACTTAAAAATGGACTAGTCACATAGTGGCTGGTCCATAATCTTTTCCTGTCCTCCCTGCCCTCCCTGCCCTTCCCTTAAACTGAATCTTTTCCTGTCCTCCCTGCCCTCCCTGCCCTTCCATTTTTCCTGCACTTCCTATATAATAGAGGAAAATCCAAAATCAATCGAGGTGAATCAGTGTTATTATACAATCAGTTTAAAGAACGAGAACTGCGCAAAGAGCAGAAGCTCTTGATCCTGAGTGCCTTCCCGCTCGCATTTTTAATTTTTGGTATCTTCACTAGTTTCAGTGAGGGCATCAACGTGCTTGAAGGGCTCTTTGAAATCACACAGTCCCCGTCCATACTACTGACCGACTTCCTCAAAGTCGGCGGCGTAGGGGCATCATTTGTCAACGCCGCCTTAGTGGGCTTTTTCAACATCTATTTGTTAAAGCGCTTCAAAATGAGGATCAACGGACTACTTATAGCAGCAGTCATGACCGTAATAGGTTTTTCGTTTTTCGGAAAGAACATCATCAACATATTGCCGATTTATCTAGGTGGGTATTTGTACGCCAGATATCAGAAGATCCCCATGATGAACGTTATCCTGGTCATCATGTTCAGTACGGCGCTTGCGCCGCTTGTGAGCATCATCACCTATGGCGGGATATTCAATGAGGGCTTCAATTATGTCATGGGAATTGCCATAGGCACACTCATCGGTTTTATAATCGTACCGCTCTCGTCACACATGCTCAGATTCCATGACGGTTACAACCTATACAACCTTGGGTTTACCGCAGGACTTGTCGGCACCGTGTTCACGAGTTTTCTGAGAAACTTTAAAATTGATATCCAGCCTGTCAACATTCTTTATACCGAGCACAACACCAGCATCACTGTACTGCTCGTCGTCATGTTCATTTACCTGATTGGCGTCGGACTGGTGATCAACAAAGGGGGGCTCCTTCAGTATAGGAGCATTCTGAAATATAAAGGACGTACCATCACTGACTTCACCGGTCTCGTGGGATACGGCATCACCTTCATCAACATGGGCGTCATGGGACTCGCAAGTGTTATTCTGGTTTATACACTTGGCGGGGTCATCAACGGACCTGTGCTTGCGGGCATTCTCACCGTTGTGGGATTCGCTGCATTTGGTAAACATCCTAAGAATTGTTATCCAATAGTATTAGGTGTGTTTTTGGCAGGATTATTTTTTAATTACGACTTTTCCAGTACGGGATTCATCATCTCTGTACTGTTTTCAACAACCATAGCACCACTTGCCGGTCATTTTGGTCCGGTCGTCGGTGTGATTGCGGGCATCCTTCATTTGACGCTCGTGACGAACATTGGTATCATACACGGAGGCATCAACCTCTACAATAATGGATTTGCCGGTGGTCTGGTGGCGGGCTTTATGCTCCCGATCATTGACGCATTCAAAAAGGAGACTCATAAATGAGACACGAAATCAAAAAAATCTGCCGAATCGTAGATGAACTCACCACGCTCTTCTTAAAGGAAGACACAAATGAGGTGGATTTCAAAATCATCACAAGTCCTGAAAAAGCTATTATAAGAATAGTGGACTACAATACACACTTTAGTGAAAAGACAATCGCTGAGCTTTGTCAGATGTTCAACAGGCAGCGTCAGTCCGAAATAGAGGAATACTATTGGCAACTTGCCGGAGAAACCGACGAAGACGATGAACTGACACTCATCAGTGCCATGATCGACAGCGCAAAGGCTGAGATCAAAGGTGGCAATCTCTATCTGGAAATCATCAGATTGGCAAAATAGACAGGAGGTACAAAAGGTGGAACTAAGAAAACAAAAGAAACTCGCAAAACAAAAGAGAAAGGCCATGATGAAGACGGTTCTTGCACTCTTCCTCATATTTCTATTTCTACTCATGGCCATATCACCGATAATCTTCGCAGAAGGCGTACAAGTAGTATCGGACAAGGAAATCAGCTTACAAACGATTTCCACCGATAACGGCACCACCACATCTGACGAGGATTACAAAGCCTACTTGGATTTCATGATGGAGACCATCAAGGATTCCTACTATAAAGATGTGGACACACAAAGTTTGATCGAGGGCGCCTACAAAGGCATCTTCGATGCACTCGATCCATACAGCACTTATTTCACCCCAGCTGAATATGAAGATTTCAACACTTCAATAGAAGGCGAGTTCGGTGGTATAGGTGCATCCATCACAGAAGGTAAGAACGGTTACGTGGAAGTGGTTGCTCCTCTCAAGGGCACACCGGCTGAAAAAGCGGGATTATTACCAGGCGACATGATCACCAAAATCAATGGTGAGGATGCGGCAGGGTTCACCACAGAGAAGGCAGTAACGCTGATCCGTGGAGAAATCGGCACATCAGTCACACTTGAAATCACCAGACCAGGAAGTGCAGAGCCATTTGATGTCACCATCGTCAGAGCGCTCATCATCGTCAAGTCGGTGGAGTTCGAAATTCTTGAAAATGGCATGGGATACATCAAACTTTCCGATTTCAGCCAAAAGACGAATTCGGAATTTGACGCAGCTATGGCACACATGGTGAATAACAATGTAAAGAAATTGATCGTGGATGTCAGAAACAATCCGGGTGGGCTTCTCAATACAGCCATCTATGTGAGCGATTACTTCGTGCCGAAAGGCAAAGAGATCGTGAGCATCGATTACAAAGGCACAAACGACAGAACATACAGAGCTTCAAGAGAAAAAGCACCCCTTGATGTGGCAGTGCTCATCAACGGCGGTTCAGCCAGCGCATCAGAAATTTTCGCTGGCAGTATCCAGCAAACAGACAGTGGCATCATCATAGGTGAAGATTCATACGGCAAAGGAACTGTACAAAGTATCTTGCCACTGAACAACGGCGGCGGACTTAAAGTCACCATCGCAGAATACAAACTGGCGGGTGACTATAAGGTAGACACTGTGGGAATCATTCCGGACATCAGCGTCGAAAGCCTAAGAAACACGGACATGACCACTTTTGCACCGCTTTATCCTGAAAGAGGCATCACATCACTCAATGTCTATGCCGCTCAACAAAGACTTGCCGCACTCGGATATGACATAGAGGCAGACGGAAGCTTTGGACCGATTAGCATGATGGTCGTGAAAAAGTTCCAAGCGGATCAGGGCATAGCAGTCACAGGAGCACTGGACAGAAACACAATTGAAACCTTAAACTCTGCTGTTATCAAGGGTTCCACAGGCAGAGACGATGTACAACTGATGAAGGCAATTGAGGCGCTGAAGTAAGCAGGGACGCAGTTCTTTGTTTACTGAATGCCTCACGTGGTATATATAGTATGTCATGCAAACGTAACTTGTTGTAATGGTCATGTAACAGACAAACCACTTCGATTGCTGTATAATTAAGTGACGGTAACGAACTGGTTGTTTTACAGTTCTATTAC
>JAIOSU010000313.1 GCA_021107455.1 Clostridiales bacterium
GATCTCGAAAAAGAGACTCGATATATGCCAGTAAAAAGGCATGATTACAGCGATAAGAAAATTGCGATTATCGGTTCTGGACCATCAGGCCTTACATGTGCCTATGATCTTGCTATCGATGGATATGACATTACAGTATTCGAAAAAGAAAAGAAGTTAGGTGGAATGCTGACTCTAGGGATTCCATCTTATAGACTTGAGAAAAATGTTCTAGAGGCTGAAATCGATGTGATCAGAGACATGGGTGTCAAATTCGAGACTGGAGTCCAGATCGGAAAGGATATTTCCATAGACGAACTGAGAAAGCAAGGCTTCAATGCGTTTTACGTGGCTATTGGCGCACAATCCGGTAGAAAACTTGGTCTTGAAGGTGAAAATGCTGAAGAAGTGCTCAGTGGTGTGGAATTTCTCAGGAAGATCAATTTGGCGGAACAAACTGGCGTGAAAGGAAAAGTAGTGGTCATCGGTGGTGGAAATGTTGCGATCGATGTCGCGAGAAGTTCCGTCAGATTGGATGAAGTGATTCAAACAGAGTTGTATTGCCTGGAAGCCAGAGAAGACATGCCTGCCCACAAAGAAGAAGTGGAAGAGGCGTTAGGTGAGGAGATTGGCATTCAGAATTCTTGGGGTCCTACTCGAATTATCACTGAAAATGGAAAGGTCACTGGGGTGGAGTTCAAGCGTTGTGTTTCTACATTTGATACCGATGGGCGTTTCAATCCTCAATTTGATGAGTCGGATTTAAAGACAGTTGCTTGTGATTATGTTCTTTTATCTGTTGGACAAACCTATGATTATTCTGAACTGTTCAGTGGTGAATCGGTCAAATTGACAGGTAGAAATACTGTAGAGGTTCATCCGGTCACATTGCAGTCTTCAAAAGATGACATATTTGCAGGTGGTGATGTCGCCAGTGGTCCTAAGCTTGCTATTGATGCGATAGCTGCTGGAAAAGAAGCCGCAGTCTCAATTCATAGATTTGTCCAAAACGGTCAATCGCTACTGTTTGGTAGAGATACTCATTCATATAAGATGCTTGATAAGGATAATCTGGATGACAGAATCGACTATGACGGCACAGAAAGACAAAGAATTCAACACGTTGACGGGAAAATCTCTAAAACTACTTTCAAAGATTTGAGGGGCGTTTTGACTGAGGAACAGATCCAAAAGGAAACTGCGAGATGCCTAAGCTGTGTAGCCACTAAAACAGATGAGTATCTTCGTGTAGGCTGCGGTGCATGTACTCTAAGATGCAAATTTGAAGCCATCAAACTGGAACGGGTTCATGATGAAATGGGATTTGAAATTGATGATTTGTCCAAAGCGGTTCTCAAAAAAGTCATCACCAGAAAAGCAAAGATCACTCTCAATAAAGTAAATCCGTTTAAGGAGACCAGATAATGCATGAACTTGGTATTGTTTACGAAGTCATAAAAATTGTCGATGCTTTTGCAGTTGAAAACAAGCTGACGAAAGTCGACAAGATCATACTGGAAATCGGAGAATTGTCTCAAGCTATTCCGAGATTCATTGAATCGTGTTATCCTGCTGCGGTCAGTGAAACGGCATATGAAGATACAAAACTCGAAATCATAACTATTCCGGCAAATGGTGAGTGTACAGTTTGCCATACTGTATTCAATGTAATCCAACACCGTAAGATTTGCCCTGAGTGCCAAGCGGAGGATTTCAGCTTGATATCAGGGCAGGAATTCAATATCAAAGAAGTCGTCGCCTACTGATTATTGTAAGGGGGTAAAAAAATGGGGTTTTTATTTGAAGGATTAACACTGGGAAGTTTGTTTGCTCTGATTGTTTTTGTTTGTGCTTTACTATTTGTTAATGAAGTCACAAGAAGATCTAAATTGTTTTCAATTGTGGTGTTCTGTTTGCTCCCGGTTGTGCTGGCTCTAGGTGTCTACATGGGAGTTCTAGGTTCACCGACAGGGAAAACATGGTTTGGTTGGGTTAAGGTCGTTTCTGCACTGATTGGCGTCTATGGTTTCCTACTGATCAGGTTCACCAAACTTGGTGAGAGAAAATTTGCAGCCATTTTTCCAGTGACGATTTTGTCGCTCAACATAGCAGAGGCAGTCTATAGAGAATTCCAGGTATACGCCACGGTTAAAACACTGACTGTCGACGCGGGTGGAATACTGGTTCTCGGAGGATACTGGAATATTTTCAATGCAATTGCAGGCATTCTTTGTATAGTTACATTGACCGGTTTTGCAGGGATTCAGGTATCTAAGGATAAGACGAGAGATATGATTTGGCCGGATATGACCTGGATGTATATTATCGGTTACACTTTATGGAATTTCGCATATGTCTACAATTGCATTTCAACAAGATCGATGTATGCAGGTTTTGGAATTTTGTTTGCAGCTCTAATCGCTGAAGTGTTCTTCAAAAGAGGAGCATGGCTTCAGCACAGAGCACAGATCCTTTCCATCTATGCAATGTTCTCATTGTCGGTGGATTTCCAGAGCGCGTCATATTTCAAGATATTGCCGACATACAACTTGAGTTTGCTCATGGGGATCAGTGTCGTCGCTTTCTTGTTCAACTTAGGTGTCTTTGCATATATGGTCCAAACGATGGCAAAGTATAGAAAGAATCCACTTAAAGAAGCGATCTATGCTCATACAAACTATTATAAAAAGAGTCTTGAAGCCAATAATCTTTAGCAATCTGAACATTTCGGACACCTCGACTATAGTCGGGGTGTTTTTCTTTATGATATGATACAATATATTTGATATCAAATCATATAAGGAGATGAAAACATGCCATTTGAAATCATAAGAGCCGATATCACGGAAATGAACACAGATGCGATTGTCAACGCAGCCAACCATTCTCTGCTAGGAGGAGGGGGCGTAGATGGTGCGATACATAAAGCCGCTGGACCGAGATTACTTGATGAGTGTAAAACTCTTGGAGGGTGCAATACCGGGGAGTCCAAAATGACTAAAGGGTACAATCTACCTGCTGAGTATGTGATTCATACGGTTGGACCTGTTTGGGAGGGTGGTGTGAAGGGTGAGGAGAAGCTTCTCAAATCATGTTACCTAAGTGCTCTTGATTTGGCGTACAAACATAATCTGGAGAGTATAGCATTCCCTCTCATATCATCAGGAGTATTTGGATATCCAAAAGATCAAGCGCTACAAGTGGCAATATCTGCAATCAGTGAATTCCTGATGGACCATGACATGATGATCTACCTTGTCGTCTATGATCAGAGTGCTTTTATGCTATCTGGCAAATTGTTTTCTTCCGTCAAGGCATTTATAGATGACAATTATGTGAAAGAACATCATGTTTCGGATAGAAATCTCAATTACGAAATGGAAGTTTGTTATTCTTCCAAA
>JAIOSU010000173.1 GCA_021107455.1 Clostridiales bacterium
TAACCATATAATACCATATTATTCAATGGATGAATATGCACTGAATTAATTGAAAACTCTGATAATTACCAAAGCGTTGTATTATCTGGACTTGATTATAAAATAGCAAAAGTGGTATACTGAATTTGAAGGTAATGCACATGAATATTTTGCCAATTTATACCAACTCCAAATAAGAAAGAGGTGTTATAATGAATGCCAAAGGGTTGCATGTCTATTCAGAAATCGGAAGATTGAAGAAAGTCCTTTTGCATAGACCTGGAGAAGAAATTGAAAATTTGACTCCGGATCTGATGAAAAGGTTGCTCTTTGATGATATTCCGTATATGAAAGTGGCACGGGAAGAACACGATGCCTTTGCCGATGTATTCAGAAAAAATGGTGTTGAAGTTTTTTATCTTGAGGATCTGATGGCCGAAACCATTGCGGACCATGCTTTAAAAGAAGCTTTTATCGATGATTTTTTAAAAGAGTCCGGAATTAGGAAGGAAGCACGATTAAAGCAAGTCAAAGAGTATTATCTCGATTTTGACGACAACCGTAAAATGGTTGATAAGATGATGGCTGGAATCAGAAGAGAAGAAATGAAAATAACACATGGGGGCTCTTTGGCGGACAGGATGGATCAAGCGTATCCTTTTATAGTCGATCCAATGCCAAATCTTTATTTTACACGTGATCCATTTTCTACTATAGGTGACGGGATTGCTCTCAACCACATGCGTACGATTACCAGGAGAAGAGAAACATTATTTGCGGGTTACATATTCAAACATCATCCCAAACTGAAGGAAAGTAAACCTTCATTCTGGTACAACCGTGATGAAAAATATGCCATTGAAGGTGGCGATATACTTGTGCTCAGTGAAAAGGTCATAGCAATTGGCATATCACAGCGTACGGATGCAGATGCCATCGAAATACTTGCCAAGAACATTTTTTCAAATGGGCAACCATTCCAGACCATTCTGGCTTTTGATATTCCAAAAGAGCGTGCTTTCATGCATCTTGACACAGTATTCACAATGGTAGATCATAATGTATTTACAATTCACCCTGAGATTGAAGGCCCATTAACAGTATATTCCTTGAAGAGAACCGGTGAACCCGGAAAATACTCCATTGATCAGGAAACTCAACCACTAGACCGCATTTTGAGTAAGTATCTGGATGTGGAAAATGTGAAACTGATCCGATGTGGTGGCAAGCGTGGCATTGATGCAGGCAGAGAGCAATGGAACGATGGATCCAACACACTTGCTCTAGCGCCAGGTGAAGTTATTGTCTATACCAGAAATCATGTTACCAACCGTTTGCTTGAAGAGGAAGGCATCGTATTGCATGAAGTCCCTTCTTCAGAACTCTCACGTGGTCGTGGTGGACCTCGTTGTATGTCCATGCCACTTTATAGAGATGATCTCATCAGATGATAAATTGATTGTAAAATAAGGAGGAACGAACCATGCCTGTGAATTTAAAAGGAAGACATTTAATCACATTAAAAGATTTGACCCCTGAAGAAATAAAGTACCTACTCCATTTGTCAGCAGACTTGAAAGCTAGAAAACTTACAGGAATCAAGGGCAACTTACTTGAACATAAAAATATATGCCTACTTTTTGAAAAGACATCCACAAGGACAAGGTGTGCGTTTGAGGTAGCAGCTTGTGATGAAGGAGCGAATGTGACTTTCCTGACCAATAGCCAGATGGGAAAAAAGGAAAGTGTTGAGGATACTGCCAAAGTACTTGGCAGGTATTATGATGGCATCGAGTTCCGTGGATATAGTCAAGAAACAGTGGAAACCCTTGCAAAACATGCTGGAGTCCCTGTATGGAATGGCCTCACGGATATGTATCATCCTACTCAAATTCTAGCGGATTTTCTGACCATAATGGAGCAAGTGGATAAACCACTTAATAAGGTAAAATTCGTTTATGCCGGCGATGCCAGAAACAATATGGGCAATTCTCTTTTGATTGGTGCTGCACTCGTAGGAATGCATTTTGTGGCGCTTGCACCTAAAGAGTTGTGGCCAACGAAAGAGCTTGTTGATGAAATGCAGGTTGTAGCAGATTATACCGGTGCAGTACTTGAATTCAGTGAAGATTTGGACTCTGTGGAAAACGCTGATGTAATCTATACCGATGTCTGGGTTTCCATGGGAGAAGAGGATTTATTTGAAGAGCGTATAAAACTATTAAAACCTTTTCAAGTCAACATGGATATGTTAAGAAGAACCAAAAATAACAATGTCATCTTTATGCATTGCTTACCTGCGTTCCATGATACAATGACAGAAGTAGGACGTGAAATCGAAGAAAAATTTGGTCTCACTGCGATGGAAGTCACAGATGAGGTCTTTAGGAGCAAACATTCTGTTGTGTTTGAAGAAGCAGAGAACAGGATGCATACCATTAAGGCCATTATGGTGGCGACGATTGGAAATTTATAAGTATATGATGTGGAGGTAAGCGATGAAAATGAAAGACAAAATTGTAGTTGCACTAGGCGGTAACGCACTGGGCAATTCACCGGAAGAGCAATTGGCACTCGTTAAAGATACGGCAAAGCCGATTGTGGACCTTATTGAAGCTGGACATGAAGTAATTCTTGCACATGGCAACGGGCCACAAGTGGGGATGATCAATCTTGCAATGTCCACTGCTGCAAATTCTCCTGCGGGCACACCTGAAATGCCATTTCCTGAATGTGGTGCAATGAGTCAGGGATATATTGGATTTCATTTACAAAATGCCATCAGAGAAGAACTTCTTAATAGAAATATGAACATACCGGTTGCTACTGTAATCACTCAGGGGATTGTTGATAAAAATGATCCAGCGTTCGTCAATCCGACAAAACCGATAGGAGCTTTCTATTCCAAGGAAGAATCTGACAAAATGGTCAGTGAAAAAGGATATGTCATGATTGAGGATTCGGGTCGAGGATATAGACGCGTAGTTGCATCTCCTCAGCCAGTTGATGTGGCAGAGAAAGAAACGGTTTCTGCACTTGTTGAAAAGGGTCATGTTGTGATCACGGTCGGCGGTGGCGGTATACCTGTTTATAAAGATGGTAATAAACTCGTTGGAATTCCAGCTGTTATAGATAAGGATTTCGCTTCTGAGAAAATCGCTGAAATATTGGATGCTGATTATTTGATCATCTTGACCGCTGTTGAACAAGTGGCAATCAATTTTGGAAAACCAGATGAAAAATGGTTGAGCAAAATGAATCTTGAAGATACCGAAAAGTATATCGCAGAGGGTCATTTCGCACCAGGAAGCATGTTGCCGAAAGTACAGGCGGCGCTCAAATTCGCTAAATCTATACCAGGTAGAAAAGCTTTGATCACTTCTCTTGAAAAAGCAAAAGAAGGTATCGAGGGATCTACTGGAACACTTGTTGTACTCGATTAATATGAATCTTAGCCATCTGTCACAGATTGTTGTGACAGGTGGCTTTTTTTGTGGCATGAAAGTTGCAATCGTTATATAATGTAAATAATCAAAGTAGAAAACAAGGGGTGTGACAAAATGAGTACTTATGCCGGCAAAAAAGATAGTTTTATGGATTCGACATTTATGACGCGTTTGCATCAGATTTTCGATCCGATTTCAGTGCCATTTATAATGGTGAACAAAGATACGGAAATCGTGATGATTAATGAGGCGTTTGCTGAGTATTTGGAACATCCCCGAGATGAGTTGATCGGAAAAAAGGTCTCTGATGTCGATCCCAACACCAGATTTCCTTATGTCATTAAAAATAAAAAACCGGAAATTGCATATAAGCACAAGTTTTCAAACGGCCATACAGCCATTGTACATAGAATTCCTGTCCTTGATGATGACGGAGAAGTGGTTTACGGGTTTGGCATGGTGGTGTTTGATGACATCAAACAACTCCAGGAAGTGTTAGAGAAGAATAAATTACTTGAAGGCAAATTATCGGTATATCAAGAAGAACTTAAAAATATGCGTGGTGCAAAATACAATTGGAAAACAATAGTCGGAAATTCCTTGGTGATGCAAAGTGTGAAAAGTATGGCTGCAAAATCTGCAAAAACGGACTCAAACGTTCTGATTGTTGGAGAGAGTGGAACGGGTAAAGAGTTGTTTGCTCATGCTATACACAATGATTCAAGGCGTGCTGATGGTCCTTTTGTAAAATTAAATTGTGCTGCGATTCCAAAAGATCTGCTCGAATCCGAGTTGTTCGGCTATGAGGAAGGCGCATTTACCGGCGCAAAGAAGCAAGGAAAAATAGGAAAATTCGAACTGGCATCGGGGGGCACCATATTCTTGGACGAAATTGGGGACATGCCACTGGACATGCAGGTTAAAATTCTTAGAGTGCTTCAAGAAAAGGAAATTGAACGGATTGGCGGGAATAAGACTATTCCGGTGGATTGTCGGATTATTGCAGCAACCAACAGGGAACTTCAAGAGAGGATCAAAGAAAATCTTTTTAGGGAAGATCTTTACTATAGACTCAATGTCATCAATGTCGAAGTGCCCCCGCTTAGAGCGAGGAAAGATGATATTGAGATATTGACACTGAAATTGATGGACAAGCTTTCAAATTCGCTTGGAAGGTTCGTCAGCAATATCACTGTTGATGCACTGGAGAGTCTGAAATCATACAATTGGCCAGGAAATATCAGGGAGCTCGAAAACGTCATAGAAAGGGCCATTAATCTCACTGACCAAGAAACCATTGAAATACATCACCTCCCCGCATATGTCATAGCCCATAAGCCCGATCATCTTGAATTTGAAAAGCAGGAACCCGCCAACTTCGTCTCATTAAGGGAAGCGGTTGAAGATATAGAGAAATCGACAATCCTAAGATGTCTCAAAGCAGTAAATTACAATAAACTTAAAGCTGCCAAAATTTTAGGAATCAGTAGAACCAGTCTTTATGAGAAAATCGAAAAATATCATATGGATCTGCCCCAATAAATTATGAGGAACACACTATCAACCATACAGATTGATGTGTGTTTCTTTTATTTGTGTTGTACACAAATTGAACACTGTCGTAATTTTGTACAGTAATTCATACATAAAGAGATGAATTAGGTACAACTATCGTCATTTAAAACGCACATTCCTTTGGCACGCCTTTTGCAATTATCAATTGCATACGCAAATCACAAGGAGGTTTATATGAGTAAAAGGACTGTTGGCATAGTCGGTACCGGAATTTACATCCCTAGCGATACGATCAGTGCAAAAGAAATTTCTGAAGCCACCCATGGCATATGGGCGGAACAGGCAATCATAGATAAACTGGGATTCACGAAGAAACCGATTCCTGGACCTGGGGATGGTACTCAGGAAATGGGAGTGAAAGCTGCAATGGATTGTTTGAAGAACACCGGAGTCGACCCGATGGATATAGATGTAATTCTATGTATGGGTGAAGAGTGGAAAGAATATCCACTTACGACCTCGGCCATCTACATCCAAGATAGAATTGGAGCCAAGAATGCTTGGGGAATTGATATTCAAAATAGGTGTTGTACAACCGTTTCCGCAATGAAAATTGCCAAGGACATGTTGGTGTCTGATGAAACCATTGATACAATTATGATCTGTGGAGGTTATAGGAATGGTGACTTAGTAGATTATTCCGACAAAAACATGAGCATGATGTTCAATCTAGGAGCCGGGGGCGGCGCAATCATTCTAAAAGCCAATTATGGCAAGAATCAGCTTCTGGAATCTCATATCATGTCTGATGGGAGTATGGCAAGAGATGCGGGAGTTGAAATTGGTGGAACTGTAAATCCCATCAATAAAGACAACTTGAATTCAGCATACAAATCGCTTAAACTCATGAATCCGGAGCACATGAAAAATAGGCTGGATGAAGTATCCATGAACAATTGGATGCATTGCATCGATAAAGCTTTTGAAAAATCAAATGTAAAAAAAGAGGAACTGGATTATTTGGCGGTACTTCATTTCAAATATTCGATGCACCTTCATATGCTGAAGCTACTTGATCTGGATGAGGAACAAACCATTTATCTCAGCAATTATGGACATATCGGTCAAGTGGATCAGATTTTGTCGCTCCATCTTGCTCTTGAAAAAGGAAAAATTAAGGAAGGGTCAATAATATCAATGATTGCGGCTGGAATAGGATATGCCTGGGCGGCCAATGTAATCAGATGGGGAGCAGGAGGGGTGGATGATGTTCGATAAATCCATTTATTTGAAGAAAAGAATTTGTGTGGAAGACGCAATCTCACTCATAAAATCGGGTGATCATGTCGTGGTAGGACTCGGAGCCTCTGAACCTCGAAAAACACTTGAAAACTTGCATATCGCTTCTCGAAGGATAAGCGACATTCATGTGATTAACTGTTTGCCTATGGGGGAATATGAATTTTTCACCAATCCTGAGCATATGAGCTCCTATTTGATGGAGGGTTGGTTTTACAGTGGGATGATGAGAAAACTCCATGAGAATAAAAATATCACTTTCATTCCAAATCACCTTCACTTTGCATCCACCAAGAGAGTTTCATATAAAAAACCAAATATCTATATCGGAAATTGTTCTCCTGTCGATCGCCACGGTTACGTTTCACTTGGCACCAGTGCGGTTTATGAGAAAGATATGGTTGAGATAGCTGATCTTGTGATTCTTGAAGTGAATCCCAACGTCCCGAGAACGTTCGGCGATACACTCGTTCACGTTTCTCAGGTGGATTATTTTGTGGAAACGGATTACGAACTCCCTGAGCTCGCCAATGGAGTACCAAATGAGAAAGACAAGATTATAGGGACTTATATTGCCGATCTTATAGATGATGGATCGACAATTCAACTTGGAATCGGTGGAATTCCCAATGCGGTCGCCATGGCTCTGACCACGAAAAAAAATCTGGGGATCCATACAGAAATGCTAACTGATGGTATGGTGGACCTTTATGAGTCGGGCTCTATCGACAACAGTAGAAAGACTTTGCATAAAGGAAAGCTTATAGCGGCATTTGCGCTAGGTTCGAAAAAACTCTACGATTTTATAGATGACAATCCAGGGGTCAATATTCTTAGAGGCACCCATGTGAATGACCCTTACGTCATCGGCCAAAATGACAATATGGTATCTATAAACACTTCCATAGAAATAGATTTGACTGGACAGTGTTGCTCTGAATCCGTAGGTGTGAGACAAATCAGCGGAACAGGAGGGCAAGCGGATACTGCGATTGGCGCTCAGAATGCCAAAAATGGCAAATCCTTCATCGCCCTATATTCGACGACACAAATCAAGAATAAGATTACGGGTGAAACAATAGAAAAATCAAAAATTGTCCCCATGCTTACTCCAGGTGCTATAGTGACACTTTCTAGAAATGATGTGGATTTTGTCGTGACAGAATATGGTGTTGCCGCATTAAGAGGTACTCCTGTAAGAGATCGGGTCAAGCGTTTGATTGCCATTGCACATCCGGATTTCAGGGATAAGCTTGAATCAGAAGCTGAAAAAATGATGATCTGGTAATCCTTCTTACCGAAGAAATCCCCACTCTGTTCAAACCGAGTGGGGATTTCTTGACTAATCTATTCCGTAAATATCATTTAGTTTATTTGCAATTTCCTTTGCCATGGCATTCATGGCTGAAAACTCTTCGTCTTTTGGTGAGAAAGTCGCTTCAATCGATGGTCCAATTTTCTCCCAACCGATTTCTTCTACGAATTTTTCAATCCCTGAAACGCCTCCACCAGACCAGGATTTGTTTCCGAAGACAGAAATGAATCTATCCTTAAGACCTGAATTACCAAGTTTTGCAAGCACGGTTTCAACCGATGAAAATACTTTTGTATTATATGCGCATGAGCCTATGATCACAGCTTTGTATTTCCAGATTTCACTGAGAATATATGAACTGTGTGTTTTGGATGCATCGAAAACCTTGACATTCTTGATACCGTTCTCCGCTGCGATTCGGGCAAGGTAATCCGCCATCTTTGCTGTGTTACCATACATGGAACCGTAAACTATGACTATTCCTTTTTCTGCTTCGAATCTGGACCATTTGTCATAGAGCTCGATTATTTTACCAGGATTGGTACGCCATACTGGCCCGTGGGTTGGCGCAATCATTTGGATATCGAGTCCACTTAGTTTTTTTAGGCTTCTTTGAACCATTGGGCTGTATTTTGCCACTATGTTGGAATAATATCGACGTGTTTCGTCTTCATAGAATTCAAAATTGATCTCATCGTCAAAAATACCGCCATCAAGTGCTCCAAAGCCACCAAATGCATCCATTGAGAAAAGGATCTTGCTTGTCTCGTCAAACGTCATCATGGTTTCAGGCCAGTGTACCATTGGAGTCAGATAAAATCTCAATTTGTGCTCTCCAAGATCGAGAGTGTCACCATCATCAATGATATGATAATTTTTGGTGATGCCATAAAATCCTTCTATAAAAGGAAAGGTCTTCTTGTTCCCGACAATTTGCATATCGGGATATGCGCCGAGAAGTGCCAACATTGAACCTGAATGATCGGGTTCCATATGATTGACGATCAAATAGTCTACAGGACGATCTCCGATGATTTCTTTGATTTTTTCGAGATATTCTGTGGTTTTATTGAATTTGACCGTATCCATGATGGCGATTTTTTCGTCATTTATGATATAGGAATTGTAGGCTACACCTTTCTCTAGAGGCCAATAATTCTCGAAAAGTGTGGTTTCCCTGTCGTTGACACCAATCCAATGGACGTTGTCTTTAATGCTTAATCTGCAATTCATTTTTTCACCTCGTTTGAACAAAATTTGTAAACGTTCTGATACCATTATAAAATAAAAATCACTTTATTTACAGTTTAAATTTATTCAGAGCAGAAATGGCGAATGCATTGTATACAAAATACAAATATGTTATAATGCATTTGTACTGAAATCGTTAAATGGTTTACAATGACATAAAACTCTTATATAATAAATCTGAAACGTTTTGGTAGGGACGACACACTGTTTATTAATTAACAATATGTAAGAAGAATAGTGATGCGAGTCGATTGACAGTTGTGTATATTGTATACTATACTGTATTTGTAATCAACATTGATTAAAGGAGGCTATTTTAATGGGTAAAAAAGTTATGAAAACCATGGATGGCAACACCGCTGCAGCATATGTCGCTTATGCGTTCACAGATGTTGCGGCAATCTACCCTATAACACCATCGTCCAACATGGCGGAATCAGTTGACGAATGGGCTGCTAAGGGACAAAAGAACATCTTTGGTCAACCCGTATTGGTATCTGAGCTTCAATCTGAGGGTGGTGCTGCAGGTGCGGTTCACGGATCGTTGCAAGCTGGAGCGTTGACATCGACGTTCACTGCTTCACAAGGTTTGCTTTTGATGATTCCTAACATGTACAAAATTGCTGGTGAATTATTGCCGGGCGTATTCCATGTTAGTGCAAGAGCGCTAGCTTCACATGCATTATCAATTTTCGGAGACCATTCAGACGTAATGGCTGCAAGACAAACAGGTTTTGCACTTTTAGCATCTAGTTCTGTACAGGAAGTTATGGATTTGGGCGGCGTTGCTCACCTTGCAGCAATCAAATCAAGAATACCTTTCCTTCATTTCTTTGATGGCTTCAGAACTTCTCATGAAGTACAAAAAATTGAAGTTATTGATTACGCCGAATTCGATAGACTTGTTGATCACGATGCTGTCAATGCATTTAGAAATGCTGCATTGTCACCAGAGCATCCACTTACAAGAGGTACTGCTCAAAACCCTGATATCTTCTTCCAAGCAAGAGAAGCATCAAATAGTTTTTACGAAGCAGTTCCAGCAATCGTTGCACAGTATATGAAAGAAATCAGCGAAGTGACTGGCAGAAGCTACAAGCCTTTTGACTACTATGGCGCACCAGATGCTGACCGTATCATAATTGCTATGGGTTCAGTCGCAGAAGCTATTGAAGAAACAATTGACTACCTGAACGCACGTGGCGAAAAAGTTGGTATCATCAAAGTAAGACTTTACAGACCATGGGCTTCTAAATACTTCTTCGACGTATTACCGGCAAGTGTCAAGAAAATTGCTGTACTCGATAGAACAAAAGAGCCAGGTGCAGATGGAGAACCATTATATAAAGATGTAAGAACAATGTTCTTTGAAACAAAAGACGCTCCTGTTGTTGTCGGTGGTAGATATGGTCTTGGTTCAAAAGACACTACACCTACACACATCAAGCGCGTATTTGATGAACTCAAGAAAGATCAACCAGCAAATGATTTCACAATCGGAATTGTTGATGATGTAACTAACTTATCACTTAATATTGAAGAAAACATAGTTGCTGAAAGCGAAGGCACAATCAGATGTAAATTCTGGGGTCTTGGCTCTGATGGTACTGTTGGTGCCAACAAAAACGCAATTAAAATCATTGGTGATGAAACTGATCTTTATGCACAAGGTTATTTCTCATATGACTCCAAAAAATCAGGTGGTATCACAGTATCCCACTTAAGATTCGGTAAAAAACCTATCCGTTCAACATACCTTATTGATGAAGCGGATTATGTAGCTTGCCACAACCAGTCATATGTATATCAATATGAATTGTTGAAAGGCCTCAAAAAAGGCGGAACGTTTGTACTCAACTGCAAATGGTCAGCTGAAGAAGTTAGCGCTTTACTTCCAGCATCAATGAAACGTTACATGGCTAAAAACGAGATCAAATTCTATACAATCGATGCAACAAGCATAGCTGAAGAAATTGGTCTTGGAAACAGAATCAACATGATCATGCAATCTGCATTCTTCAAACTTGCTGAAGTTATCGAACTCGATGACGCAGTTAAATACTTGAAGAAAGCTATCCAAAAATCATACGGATCAAAAGGTGAAAAAATTGTTGAACTCAACAATAAAGCTGTTGATCTCGGCATAGAAAAATTGGTAAGAGTGACTGTTCCTGCTGAGTGGGCTGATGCTGCTGAAGCTACAGGCGTTGAAGCTAAAGGGGAACCTTCGTTCATTACGGATATCCTCAGACCAATCGCGGCTCAAAAAGGTGATGATTTACCAGTAAGCACATTTAAAGGCATTGAAGATGGATCGTTTGAACCAGGTTCTGCAGCGTTTGAAAAACGTGGTATTGCAGTGAATGTTCCGGAATGGCAAATTGACAACTGTATTCAATGTAACCAATGTTCATATGTTTGTCCTCATGCTGCAATCAGACCATTCTTGACTACAGAAGAAGAGCTTGCTGCTGCACCAGAAGGATTCGTTACAAAACCTGCAATTGGTAAAGGCCTTGAAGGTCTCAATTACAAGATTCAGGTATCTCCATATGACTGTACTGGTTGTGGAAACTGTGCTGATGTATGTCCTTCCAAGCAAAAATCATTGGTGATGAAGCCAATCGAGACACAAGTTGAAGTTCAATCAGAAAACTGGAATTTTGCAATTGCACTTGATGTAAAATCAGATAAAATGCCACTTACTACTGTTAAAGGATCACAATTTGCTCAACCACTCTTCGAATTCTCAGGAGCTTGTGCTGGTTGTGGAGAGACACCTTATATGAAAGCTGTCACTCAACTTTTCGGAGATCGTATGATGATTGCCAATGCTACAGGTTGTTCTTCAATCTGGGGTGGTTCAGCACCTTCTACACCATACACCAAAAATGCTGAAGGCAAAGGTCCAGCTTGGGCAAACTCATTGTTTGAGGACAATGCAGAGTATGGCCACGGTATGGCAATCGCTGTCAAAACTATCAGAAACACAATGAAAGAAAACTTTGAGAAATTAATCGCTATGAATGTCGATGCAGAAGTTAAAGATGCTTTTGGCTCATGGATCGAAGGTATGGAAGATGCGGATGCGTCAAAAGTTGCCGCTAAGAAAGTTCTCGAAGTACTTGAAAACAATAAAGTTAGTGATTCAGATGCTAAGAAGTTGATGGAATATGCTAAGAACCACAAAGATTATCTCGTGAAGCGTTCAATGTGGATCGTAGGTGGTGACGGTTGGGCGTATGACATCGGTTTCGGTGGACTTGATCATGTACTTGCAAGCGGAGAAAACGTAAATGTATTGGTATTCGATACTGAAGTTTACTCTAATACAGGTGGTCAAGCTTCTAAATCCACACCTGTCGGAGCGGTTGCAAAATTCGCTGCATCAGGTATGAAAGTCAAGAAGAAAGACCTCGGTATGATTGCTGCAACTTATGGATATGTTTATGTGGCACAAGTATCCATGGGCGCAAATCAAAACCACTTCTTGAAAGTATTACAAGAAGCTGAGGCTTATGAAGGTCCATCACTCATCATCTGTTACGCTCCATGTATCGCACATGGTATTAAGACAGGTATGGGAACTACTCAACGTAGAATGAAAGAAGCAGTGGATGCTGGTTACTGGCATTTATGGCGTTTCGACCCTAAAGTTGGAGCAGAAGGTAAGAATCCGTTCTTCCTTGATTCTAAAGCACCTACTGCAAACTTTAGAGATTTCTTGATGGGTGAAACACGTTACACAACTCTTAAGAATTCAAATCCTGAGCATGCCGAAGAATTGTTTGCGACTGCTGAAGCACAAGCAAAGAATCGTTACGAAGGTTATGTAAGAATGTCTAAAATGGAATTCTAGGATTAGTTTAAAAGCCTGTTCTGAAGTGTCGACAAACGGCCTTTGGAACAGGCTTTTTCTTATATGAAGACCAAGGAGGATGATATGTTCATAAGAAGAAAAACGCGCTTGAATACAGATGTGATCAATGCTCTGCGAATGCTCAGCTCTATCGAGCGCATCCAGAAATGGACAACAGATATTCCAGAGCATATTGAAAAGATGACTGACAACCATGTCGTTTGGAAGTATGATGATTTTGATAAGCAAAGTATTATATTTGAATTCTATTTGATGCAATGTACCCAGAAAACAGAATATTGCACAGAGATTCAATTGTTATTGAAAACGATTGATGAAAAAGAGCCTCCAAATGAATCCGCCACTCATAAAGCAGAGAGTGTTCTAGAAAATATCCGTTTTAAATTCAATCAATCCTGGATCATAGAAGATAAAGATCTTAATTCAAGCCTCCTTAAAACTCGTTAGTCAATTGACTAGACTGCCTAAATGACGTAAAATGGTAGTGATGTTTCGAGTATAGAAGTAATTACAGTGGAGGGTTTATGATTTATAGGACAATTGGAAAAACAGGTTTGGATGCGTCGGTACTTGGCATTGGCTGTATGAGATTGCCAATCGTTGAAGGCGATTCTGATAAGATTGACTACGAAAAAGGCACCGAAATGGTCAGATATGCAATTGATCATGGTGTCAATTATGTGGATACCGCATATCCCTATCATGGTGGAAACAGTGAGACATTTCTTGGCGAAGCCCTTAAGGATGGTTATCGTGAGCGCGTCATATTAATCACAAAAGCTCCTACATGGCTCCTCAACGAACAAGCGGATTTTGACAAATACTTGGACGAGCAACTCGAAAAACTTCAAACAGACCATCTGGACATTTATCTGATGCATGCACTTAGTAAGGACAGATGGGATAACTTGAAGAAAATCAATGTTTTTGAAGCGATTGAAAGAGCAAAAGCGAGTGGAAAAATCAAGCATGTCGGATTTTCATTCCATGATAATCTCGATCAGTTCAAAGAAATCGTTGATGGTTACAACTGGGATTTATGTATGATTCAGTTCAACTATATGGACGTACTTGAGCAAGCAGGAGTTGAAGGACTTAGATATGCAGAGTCAAAAGGGTTGCCTGTAATCGTTATGGAACCTCTAAAAGGCGGTATGCTGGCATCACCACCTGAAGATGTTGAAGCACTTTGGGCATCGCATTCAGACAAGAAATCTCCTGTTGAGTGGGCACTTCAGTATGTAGCGAACTTTGAAAACGTAAAAGTTGTGCTTAGTGGAATGTCCACATTGGAACAACTTAAAGAAAATATAGAAATCGCAGATCGCTTATTGCCTGGAACACTTGATGACGATGCACTTGCGCTGATTGAACGTGTCAGAGCTACCTATGAATCCAGAGTGAAGGTTCCATGTACTCAGTGCAAATATTGCATGCCATGTCCTCATGGGGTAGAGATACCAAGGTCTTTTACGTTGTACAATAGAGCCCATATCTTTGGTGCGATAGATTCAATCAAGACTCAATACAATGCTATAGCAGATGAGGCTAAAGCAAGCAATTGTAAAGAGTGTGGTCTTTGTGAGCCGCAGTGCCCACAAAAAATAGAAATAATCCAAATGTTGAAAGATGTAGCGAAAGAATTTGAAAGATAATCATTTGATGAAGAGGTGTCGAATTGAAAAAAGGTGATTTTATTTGGGGAGGCATTTTACTTGCCTTTATAGCTTTTGTTGTTTATCCGACAACGCATGAAGTTTTTGTGTCTTCAACGTCGGCACATCCGTATATTGGAGGATTCCTAAAGTTTGCACTCCTTGCGACAATGGGAGAAATGCTTGTGGTTCGTCTTAAGAAAGGCAACTGGGAAAAAGCGCCTGGTTTCATTTACAGAGTTATAATCTGGGGTGTACTGGGAATGGTCATCACTCTTATATTCCAAGTGTTTGCTGGTGGAGTGAACTATGCGATTCAAAATGGTTATTTGATCGGTAAAGATAATAAGTTCATTACTGCACTGTTGATCAGTACAATCATGAACTTGACTTTTGCACCATGTTTTATGGCTTTTCATAGATTCACAGATACGTATTTGGATCTTAAGTTTGGTGAAAATGTCTCGAAACCATCTGTTGATCAAGTTGCAAAACGCATCGATTGGAGTGGTTTTATCGGCTTTGTAATACTAAAGACAGTACCGTTCTTTTGGATTCCCGCTCATACGATCACGTTTTTATTGCCGCCGGAATACAGAGTGCTTGTGGCTGCAATGCTGTCGCTGGTCCTTGGGATTCTGTTGACGTTTGCTAAAAGAAAGTAAATATAATAAAGAGATCAGCGTGAGCTGATCTCTTTTATTATATTTCGCGTAGTTAAGTTTCCGAAGGAAACTTATTAGCGCCTCAGCCGACATTTCAAGATGTCTTGAGAAAAATTACTAAAGTCACAGTAAATTTTACAAAACGTAAGTGAGCTGATCTCTTTTATTATATTTCCACCCATTCATAAAGTTTAGGTACATAAGTGTCCAGACCATACTCAGTCTTAAGTTTGTCTGCAAAATAATGACTGCTTTCTACTTCACCATGCGTCACAAATACTTTTTCAAGTCCTTTGATCCCCGTCACCCAGTTCGTGAGTTGGGTTTCATCGGCATGTCCTGAGAAGCCTGTGACTTCATGAATCTTTGCCTTTACAGCAATTTCTTGATCCATGATTCGAACGGTTTTAACTCCAGTCAGAATGGCTCTTCCAAGAGTCTCTTCCCCTTGATAACCTACAAAAATCACATGGGTGTTCGGTTTCCATAGATTATGTTTGAGATGGTGTTTGATTCTCCCTGCCTCACACATGCCACTTGCAGATATGATGACTTTGGATGAAGTGTTGAAATTAAGCGCTATGGAATCCTCGACATGATTGATGATGTGAAGGTTCTTGAGTTTGAACGGACTTTCGCCAAACGTTTTTATGAGTTCGCTCATGTAAGCGCTGTGTTTTGAGTAGATGTCTGTTGCATCCAGCGCTAGTGGAGAATCGAGATAAATCGGAACTTGACTCAACAATTTTGATTCCTCGTTATCATGTGTTCGGATATAGTGGTTGATTTCAAAAAGGATTTCCTGTGTACGTCCGACTGCAAATGAGGGGATCAGAACAGTCCCATTCTCTTCATACGCTTTTAGAATAATGGCAACCAGTTTTTCTCCACGTTCTGAAATCCCCAAATGAGACCTGTTACCATAAGTGGATTCAACGACGAGGTAATCTGATTTTTCGATGAATTCAGGTTGCTCTTCAAGAAAACTTGTACCGTTGCCCAAATCACCTGAAAAGACAATGGTTTTGTCCGCGCCCGCTTCGGAAAAATGGATAACGGCGATAGATGAACCAAGCAAGTGACCGGCATTTTTGTATTCAAAACTGAGATCTTTGCCTAAATCCATCAGCTTGCCATATTCCAGTGGATAAAGATATTGAATGGTTTCTATGGCATCTTCCTCTGTGTAAAGAGGATCGATGGGTTCGAGACCAGCGCGTTTGCGTTTTTTGTTTTCCCATTCGTTTTCAACTTCATGGATTTTTCCCGAATCTCTGAGAAGAATCTCGGCAAGTTGCATAGTGGGGTAAGTACAATAGATTTTTCCTTTGAAGCCCTGTTTAACTAGAAGTGGTAAACGTCCGGAATGATCGATATGCGCGTGCGTCAATATGACAAAATCGATTGCGCTTGGATCAAGTTCCTTGTAAAATGCATTGAGGGCTGTTTCTTCTATGTTCCCTTGGAATTGACCACAATCCACCAAAAAACGCTTGGAATTTGATTCGACGTGGTACATGGACCCAGTGACGTGCTCGGCGGCACCTAAGAATTGAATACGCATTTGCTCCTCCAATCATAATATTCGATACATATATTATAGCATTTAAGCGTGGGGTTTGCTAAAATAGAATAGAGTCTTTAGGACTAATCTGGAATATCGAGGAGATGCTATGAAAAAGAAAGGACTTAAGATAACAATCGCAGGAATACTCATTGTTGTCATGGCGGGATTCACTTTTAATCAGTTGAGAACAACGCTCAAAGATGATACCAATCCGGAAGCGATCGAAAGCTCTCTAAGCAATGAAGAGCAAGAAGCGATCGCTGAGCAGGAACGGATTGAGGCTGAAAAGGAACGCGAAGAGCAATTGAGACTCGAAGCGGAGGAAAAGGCAAAAGCCGAGGCGGAAGCTGCCGCACTGGAAAAAAAGCTTGCAGACATTGAGAAAAATTCCTATTATATTGGTAAATCCGGTGCCAAGGTTTGGGATGCACCGACTATTGATGCAGTTGAAGTAGTTGTTCTTGACGAGAAAACACCAGTTTATGTTTCTGAGTATTTGAAGAACGAGGCTGGTGAAATCATAAAAATGCAAATAAAAACAGATATCGATTCAGAAGTTGTCATGGGATATATTGAAGCTGATAGCGTTTTAAAATCGCTCAGCGATTTTATTGTAAGACCTATCGAAGATGTGGATTATAGTGCGATTCAAAAAAACGAGTCCTTTGAATCTAATCCAAAGATAGATGTAAAGGGCGTTTATGTGACAGGCCATTCCGCAAGAGGAGAGCGTCTTCAGGAGCTATACGATCTGATTGATGAAACGGAACTCAATGCCATGGTCATTGATGTCAAAGATGACAATGGTTACTTATTGTTTCATTCTGAGTCAGCAGAAAAATTCAACCCGGAAGCCAACAATCACGTTTACATTGATGACATGGAAACATTCATCAAGGACATGAAAGATCGTGGAATATATCTGATTGCTCGAATCGTAACATTCAAATCACCGATTTATGCAAAGACGAATATTGATAGGGCAATTGTATATAAAGACTCTGGATCCCTATACAGTGATGCGGATGGTTTGATTTGGGCGTCTCCGCATGACAGAATATTATGGGAGTACAATGTAGGAATCGCAATAGAGGCTGCAAAATACGGATTTAATGAGATTCAGTTTGACTACGTTAGATATCCTGCAATTGGCAATAAAAGTAGGATGAATTACCGCAATGAGCAAGAAGAATCACATACTGCAACCATTCAAAGCTTTTTAAAGTATGCATATGCTGAACTTACCCCATATGAAGTTTATGTTGCAGCAGATGTTTTCGGATGGGCGGCGTCTGCACTTGACGACGTTGGAATTGGCCAACAATGGGAAGGCATCTCCAATGTTGTGGACTATATGTGTCCAATGATGTACCCGAGCCATTATGGTCCGAACAATTTTGGACTTTCCGTGCCGGATGCGTTTCCATATGAGACAATCGACAGATCGCTTAAGGATGCATTCAAAAGAGATTCCAACCTGGAGACTCCAGGGATGATCAGACCATGGATTCAAGATTTCACAGCTCCTTGGGTTGCGGGATATATCAGATATGGCGTGCCTGAAGTCAAGGCGCAGATCGACGCACTTAAAGCCAATGGCATCAATGAGTACTTGGTTTGGAATGCGGGAAACAGATATTCAAAAAATGCATTTATAGAAGAATAAGGAGGCACTATGTTATCACATGAGATTGCAGAATCTTTACTGAAGATTAAAGCTGTAACAGTCGTTAACGAAAATAATTTATTCACATGGGTGTCAGGTATCAAATCGCCTGTGTACTGTGACAACAGAATGACCATCAGTTACCCTGAAGTACGGGACAAAATTGCGGATGGATTCGTCACTATGATCAGAGCAACCTATCCGGAGGTTGAAATCATCGCGGGTACTGCTACTGCTGGCATACCGCATGCCGCTTTTGTCGCACAAAAGATGAACCTACCTATGGTTTATGTGAGAAGTAGCGTAAAAGGACACGGTAAGGGCAAGCAGACCGAAGGTGTTTTGCCTCAAAATGCAAAAGTGGTATTGATTGAGGATCTGCTATCAACAGGCGGAAGTTCGATCCAAGCTTGTGAGGCGCTTACAAATGAAGGTGCAGACGTGCTGGGTGTACTGGCGATTTTCAGTTATAATTTTGCACAGGTGGATGAAAGATTTTCTGATAAAGGCATCCCTTATGCAACTTTGACCGACTATGAAACTTTGTTGCCTATAGCAGTGAAAATGGGCTATATTGATGGTTCGTCACTTGAATCGTTGATGAAGTGGAAAGAAAATCCGAGGATTTTCACGGATTGAATAATAATGATATGAGGTGTAGAATTGAGAGTTAGAAAGAAACCTGGTGCTTATGAGGCTTTAGCATCCATTGAAGAGTTTTTCATCGAAAAGCCGGAAGTCCACAAAGGTGCTTGGCAAAGTGTTTTTGGCAACAATCATCCTGTACACGCTGAATTTGGCGGAGGGAAGGGTCGATTCATAGTAGGTATGGCGAGAAAACATCCCGAAATCAATTTCATTATGGCAGATGCTGTTACTGAAGTTGCACTCAAGGCTGCTGAACTTGCTAGGGACTCTGGACTAAAAAATGTCAAAATTATCTTATTTGACTTAAGACATGTACTGGATATATTTGAAAAAGGGGAACTAGATCGTATTTATTTGAATTTTTCAGATCCTTGGCCTAAAAGAAGACATTATAAGAGAAGATTGACTTATAGAGGGTTCCTATCGAATTATAATACTGTCTTAAAAAAAGAGGGGTGGATTCATTTTAAAACAGACAACAGAAGCCTGTTCGAGTTTTCACTCAACGAATTTGCCGAAATGGACCTGATTATGAGAAACATATCTCTAGATCTTCATAAGCAGGATGAACTGGATAATGTCATGACTGAGTATGAAGAAAAATTTTCATCGCAAGGATATCCTATCTTCAGAGTTGAGGTTAGGTTTAGGTAACCGCTAAGTGAGGTGTTTCATGGAAAAGCTCTTGAAAAAGACTCTTTACGTTATAATAGCTTTATTTGTGGGCTTGTTTTTCATGCTTTACACTTTTGGTGCTTTTAGTGAAGTTCACTTTGAATCGCCACTTTTGAACACTTTTTTTTCGATTTTACCAGTATTGGTACGTATCAATGTGTTGTGGATTGGGCTTGTCATATTTCTTGAGAATGATAACCCTTCAAGAACACTTGCATGGTTGATTGTCTTGATTGTGTTACCACTCCTTGGGTTCTTTTTTTATATTTTATTTGGAAGAAGCTACAGAAAACAAACAAAAGCCAAATACAAATATCTTAACGATTCCAATAGAATGGCAAAAGCTGCTGAAATTCAGATTGGACTGTTGGATTATATGACACTTCCAAACAGTGAGAATCCATCCAACAAAAGGTTGATGCAACTTTTGCTCAAAAATGCCAAAGCTCCATTTTCGATGAGCAATGAAGTGACTGTACTGACGAACGGTCTCAGCAAATTCAATCGCATGATGGAATCCATCAGATTTGCAAAATCACATATCCATCTTGAATATTTCATCATAAAAGATGATCAGATTGGGAATGAACTTAAATCTTTGCTGATTGAAAAAGCCAAAGAGGGCTTAAAAGTACGGGTCATCTATGATGATGTCGGGTCATGGCAACTCGGAAAA
>JAIOSU010000128.1 GCA_021107455.1 Clostridiales bacterium
ACCATCTCGAAATATCAACTGAGGCGCTAGTAAGTTTCCTGTTGTACTGAATAGAACATAGTTACATGAGGCTAGTATAGTTTCGCTTCGCGAGAACCATACCTACGCCCAATATTTCGCTTCGCAAAATATTGTAACTACGCGAATTATATGTTCTGAGGTAAATTGTAGCCAATATGACTTAGACGCTAATAAGTTTCCTTCGGAAACTTAACTACGCGACTCCCCAAAATTATTTGACAATAATTTTGGGGAGTATTATAATTAAACTATAAATTAGCACTCTAAGACAGAGAGTGCTAACGAGTTTTTTACAGAGACATTTTTAGAGGTCAACTGTGTGGCTAGTATATTTTCGTATTGCGAAAAATTGTAACAAGAGGATGGTGATTTGAATGAACACTGAAAAGTTTACACAGAAAACAAATGAAGTTCTCGAACTTGCGCAGAAGGTGGCCATCAAACTTAATCATGCAAAACTAGATGGTGAGCATCTGCATTATGCACTCCTTGAAGTGGAAGGAAGTCTGGTTGCGAATGTGCTGTCTGCAATGGGGATCGATGTGAAGGCGGTCGCAGCCGCGTTATATGACCATTTGGAGAAGATGCCAAAGGTTTATGGAGATGATGTTCAGTTATCGGGAACAAGAAGACTCAATCAAATTTTGATCTATGCAGAGGATGAAGCGAAGCGTTTCAAAGATGAGTATGTCAGCGTAGAGCATCTTTACCTGGCATTACTTGGAGAGCGAAATTCATTTTCGACCAGTTTATTCAATAGGTTCAATATAACCACTGAAAATTTTCTCATAGCGCTTAAATCCATCAGGAGCAATCAACGCGTCACCAGTCAAAACCCGGAAATGGGTTATGAGGCGCTGAGTAAATATAGCATCAATCTCATTGAACGTGCAAAATCAGGAAAACTCGATCCCGTTATCGGAAGGGATTCAGAAATCAGAAGAGTGATCAGAATTTTGTCGAGAAGAACCAAGAACAATCCTGTGCTTATAGGTGAACCAGGTGTAGGAAAAACGGCTGTCGTAGAAGGTTTAGCCCAGCGTATCTTAGCAGGTGATGTGCCTGAAGGTCTTAAGGACAAACAAATCTATGCGCTGGATATGGGCGCACTCATCGCAGGTGCTAAATTCAGGGGTGAGTTTGAGGAACGGCTCAAGGCACTTCTCGCTGAAGTTCAGTCTGCAGAGGGTGGTATAATCTTATTCATTGATGAACTGCACACTATAGTGGGAGCCGGAAAAGCAGAAGGTGCAATGGATGCAGGAAATCTTTTGAAACCGATGCTTGCTCGTGGTGAGCTCAGATGTATTGGTGCAACCACTCTTGACGAATACAGAAATCATATTGAAAAAGACGCCGCACTTGAACGACGTTTTCAACCGATTGTAGTGGACCAACCGAGTGTTGAGGATACAATCTCTATTCTTCGTGGACTTAAAGAACGATTTGAAATCCATCATGGGGTGAGGATCACTGATGGTGCGCTCGTAGCCTGTGCGACACTTTCCAACAGGTATATCACAGATCGTTTTCTACCGGATAAAGCCATCGATTTGATGGATGAGGCGGCTGCGATGATTCGCAGCGAGATTGATAGCATGCCAGCCGAACTCGATGAGGCGCTACGCAAGTTGATGCAACTTGAAATCGAAAAACAGGCTCTGTCTAAGGAAACTGACCCTGCATCCAAGGAACGGCTTGAGACTTTGAATAAGGATATTGAGAGGATCAAGGCTTCACAGCAAGAAATGAAAGCACAGTGGATGAAGGAAAAAGCCCAACTCAGCAGAGAAAAGGATTTGAAGTCAGAAATCGAGTCTGTAAAACGTGAAATTGAGGAATCAGAACGGGCGTATGATCTGGAAAAGCTCGCTGAACTCAAGTATGGAAAGCTCGTTGAACTTGAAAAACAGCTTTTAGAAGCATCAAAAGAGGAACATAAGCAAGACTTCAAACTATTGAAGGAAGAGGTTACAGAGGAGGAAATCGCTGAAATCGTCTCCAACTGGACAGGTATTCCTGTTCAAAAATTGAATGCATCCGAGACGGAAAAATTGATTCATCTTGACGAACTTTTGCATAAGCGTGTCGTTGGTCAGAATGAAGCGGTAGAAGCTGTGACCGAAGCTGTTTTGAGAGCTAGATCAGGTCTTAAGGATCCTAATCGTCCAATAGGTTCATTTGTTTTCCTTGGACCGACTGGCGTTGGAAAGACTGAACTTGCAAAAGCACTTGCTGAAGCACTTTTTGACAGTGAGAACAATATGGTGCGGATTGACATGAGTGAGTACATGGAGCGTCATGCAGTAGCCAGGTTGATTGGAGCTCCTCCAGGGTATGTAGGTTACGAGGAAGGCGGTCAATTGACGGAAGCTGTAAGACGTAAACCCTATTCCGTAATCTTGTTTGACGAAATCGAAAAAGCACATCCAGAGGTTTGGGGAGTCTTGCTTCAGCTTCTTGATGACGGTAGATTGACAGACAGCCAGGGACGTGTGGTGGATTTCAAAAACACAGTTGTCATACTGACATCCAACATAGGCAGTCAGATTTTACTGGATCGACTTTCGATGGGTGGGGAAATTGACGATTCTATTCGCAAGGACATCATGAAACTCATGCACAAGTACTTCAAACCTGAGTTTTTGAATCGTCTGGATGAGACTGTACTCTTCACACCTTTGACACGTGAGGACATTGAGCGTATCATTAGGATGTACATGGCGAGTCTTCAAAAGAGGACGGCAATCAAGATTGAACTCTCAGAAGCGGCTATTCAAAAAATCGCAATTGAGGGATATGATCAAGCTTTCGGCGCCAGACCAATTAAAAGATACATTCAAAAGCATATTGAAACCACACTTGCCAAAGCTATCATCAAAGGTGATGTGAGTGAATCAGGACATGTTCTTATGGACGTAGTTGATGATGGATTTTTCATTGAAATCCTTCAGGATGAGAGGTAATAATGGAAGAAAATAGATACACACAGTTTACAAAAGATGTACTTGCCGTTTTGAAGCAAATTCCTTATGGGAAAGTCACAACCTATGGTGATGTGGCAAAAGCGGCCGGTCACCCCAACGGTGCAAGACAAGTGGTACGTATTCTAAGTTCTCTATCAGATAAGGAAAATTTGCCATGGCACCGTGTTGTGAACAAAGCGGGACAAGTTGTTCTGAGAGGCGACGGAGAGCTGGAACAGATCACTTTGCTCAGGAGTGAAGGTGTGGAATTTATAAGTGAGAACATTGTGGACATGAAAAACTACAAACTTTAATCAAGGCTCAGGTCATTTGTGAATTCACAAATGACCTGCTTTTGCATTTTAACGAAATTCTAACGATTAATTAACAAATATGTGATACATTATAGTCATATAAAAAAAATTATATTGATAAGGAGGCAGTACATGTTTAAATTTCCAGAAAATCTATATGTGGATGTTCGGATTGAAGAAACATTTGAAACCAAGATCAGTTTCAAAAAAATGATTCTCCAGGAACAAAAGGTACGCAATAATAAAGGCGCATTTGTAAGAGTCTATGACGGAAATCGTTGGTATTATGCATCTACAACGGATGTCGATGCGGTTCAGGATCAAATTGACACACTGGCAAAAATGGCAAAACCAAATCCGGAGATCAATAATCATCCGATAGTCAGACAATTTGAAGTACATAAGGATCAATTGATCCAGTATAAGCACAATTCCATAACAGATGTTCCAATTGCAGAGAAAAAGGCTATGCTCGAGCGGTATATAAACCTCGTGAATGATGAGACCATTGTGCATCACACTTCTTATTATGTTGATAATAAGATCATAAAATCCATTTATTCATCAAAAGGTACTGATGTCACATTTGACAAGCAAACCTGTGGCATAAGAATCGGTCTTGAACTATCAAATGGTGAGAGCAAAGACCAAACCAGTATGTCCAGGGCGGGATGCTTATTTGAAGATTTGTTTGAGCTGGAAGATTTTATTAATGATGAGATCAAAAAGAACATTGACTTTGTAAAGCATGCAAAACCTGTGGAACCTGGGATTTACACGGTTCTGTTGAGTCCGCTTGCAACAGGTGTTTTCACTCATGAGAGTTTCGGACATAAAAGTGAGTCGGATTTCATGGTAGGCGATGAGACGATGAAGGCGGAATGGGCGATTGGAAAGACAGTAGGAACTCCTATTCTGACTATTATCGATGATGGGCAGGTCAAAGGCAACGGTTATGTTCCATACGATGACGAGGGAACCAAAGGCAAGAAGACTTATATTGTCACAGATGGTGTGCTTACTGGAAGACTGCACAGCACGAGTACGAGTGCTCTTTTAGAGGAAGAACTTACCGGCAATGCAAGGGCTACAAGCTTCGAATTCGAGCCGATTGTCAGAATGACGACCACTTATATCGAAAAGGGGCATAGACCTCTTGCTGATATAGTTGCAGAAATTGATAACGGCATCTATGTTGATAACATTAAGCACGGTTCTGGTATGTCAACGTTTACGATTGCGCCTGCCAGAGCCTATAAGATTGAAAATGGCAAGATCACAACACCGGTCAAAATTTCTGTGGTCACTGGGAATGTCTTTGAGACACTGGGTGAAGTGGATGCTGTGAGTGAGGAATTCGACCTTCTTAGTTTTGTCGGAGGCGGTTGCGGTAAGATGGAACAATATCCACTGCCGGTCGGATTTGGAGGACCATACACTCGAGTCAAGAAACTCAATGTTCAATAGGAGGCTGTAGACTATGAAAACTGAATTTATAACGATAAGAAACATTGAAACTACTGCTAAGGTTGTTGGCACAAAAATCGATGCGGTAAGAATCAAGGATATCATAAAAAAAGGAGCTAGAGTTTATGTTGACGGGAAAATCGGTGTTTCAGGAGCAATTGGTGATATCCCTGATGATGAACTGATAGAGAAGGCCGTTGAAAATTTGGAGACAGGAATCGAGTACCCTTATGAGCTTGAAAAAAATTTGGTGGATCACCGAAATTACAGTGATTTTTCAATGTCAGGTGAAGAACTTTTAAAGGTGACTGAAGAGATTTTAGAGGAACTAAAGACAAATTATGACAAATTTCTTTTTAGTGAAAAAGTATCGGTCAAAGAAAAGGTAGTTCAGATGAGAAATTCTGAAGGTCTGGATTTGGAATACAGAGATGCGTGGTTTGAGTTGGGGCTGATTTTAAAGGAAAATAGCAGTGCAAACCTATTTGACGGTTTCCTTCAATATTCTGGAAGGTCATTCGACAAACAAAAGTTTTGGAATTTCAATAAGGGTTATCTCGAAGCATATGACAACTTGTTGGCATTGCCTGAAGGTGATAAATTACCTGTATTTGTATTAGAGGCTTATGAACTAAATGATTTTTTGAACAAATCCTTGAATGGTGAGCGTTATTCAAATGGAAGCTCGATACTAAGCGGGAAATTGGATGAACAACTTTTCAACGATAAGATTACTTTTGGACAAAATTTTGATTCAGCTGTAACTTTTGAACCGTTTTTTGATCATGAGGGCGTCGTTTTAAAAAATGACAGAGTCCCACTGATTCAATCTGGTAAATTCATCAATGTGTTCACTGATAAAAAGACAGCTTCGACTTTTGATTTGCCTCACACTGGTGCGGCTGAAGGCTCGTATGACGGTGTACCGACTTTAACGACAACCCAATTGAAATTTGAGACCGATTCCAAAGACATCAAGTCTACATTGAACGGCAAGTTGGCTATTTTTGCCTTGGTGTCTGCAGGAGGTGATTTTACACCGGATGGAAGTTTTGCAGCACCAGTACAAGCAGCACTGCTATTCGATGGTGAAAAGTTCATTGGAAAATTGCCTGAATTCACGATGAGATCCAATTTATGGGCCATGTTGGGAGAGGACTATATCGGTACTTTCGACAATCCTTTTTATTCCATTGAAAATTCCAAAATGCAGGGATTTTATATGACGATAGTAAGGTAAGTCCGATTGGGGACAGGTGCAAACTGGTACCTGCAGGAAAAGGAAGTGATTGAAGTGAAAAAACTGATCGTTTTTGGGACCAAATCTGGAACTACAGAGAATTGTGCCATGAGAATCAAGGCAAACATGAATTTCCAAGATGTTGAAGTGATTAATCTCAAGGTCGACAACAAACCTGATTTGTCAAATTATGATACCATTATCATAGGCACACCCATTTACATGGGGAGAATCAATGGTAAAGTAAATAGCTTTCTGCTTAAGAACCATGATATTTTGATGCAAAAGAATATTCATTTCTTTGTTTGTGGATTGGCTCACGGTGCAGAAGGCGTGGAACTGTTCAGGAAAGAAATCGCAGAGGACCTGTTCAATCATGTGAGTCAGGTTAGGCAACTGGGTTCTGAGATTCATACTGAACGTCTGAATCCTCTATATAGGATGATCATCAAAAAAATCATTGAAGCGCAAAAACCTGAAATTGGACTACTCGAAACTGAGATTGATGAATTTGCGAAAGAGATAAGGTGAGAAAATGGAAAAGCTAAGAGTCGAAGACTCTTAGC
>JAIOSU010000201.1 GCA_021107455.1 Clostridiales bacterium
ATTTCCAAGTTTGCGAAAATTCATTATCTTCAATGGCATTCATTGGAGATCCATGTCCAACAAACAATACTGGCATTTTCATAATAAGCTCCTTTATATTGAAAGACGCTCAACAATATTTTTAATAACTTCATTAGCATCATCGTATGGCACTTGGCAAGTTCCAACCATCTTGTGACCGCCACCACCATATTCAAGCATCAGTTTTCCAATGTCAACAGTGCAGGTACGATTCAAAATACTATACCCCACTGCTATACTGACATTTTGTTTTTGCTTGCCATCGACGAGCCAGACCGAAACATTTTGTTCCGGATACAGACTGTAAATCATAAATCGGTTGCCTGTATATATTGGTGCAACATCTCTAAGGTCTGTCACAATTACATTGTCATGAACCTTCGTGTGTGCTTCAACCATTTCTTTGAATTTCTCAGATTGCTCAAAATAGAGTTCCACTCTTTCTTTCACATCTGGATGTTCCAAAATCTCACTGATATCCATATTTCTGAAGTGATTGATCAGTTCTTCCATCAATTGATAATTGCTGATTCTAAACTCTCTGAATCGACCTAGCCCTGTTCTTGGATCTGAAATGAAACCAAGCAAAATCCAGCCCGTTGGATTCAAAATTTCATCTCTTGAAAGTTGTCCTGAATCCACCTTATCTACAGCTTCGATCATGTCTTTATAAAGCGGAAACCTTTCCGCACCACCATAATATTCATAAATTATTCTTGCGGCAGAAGGTGCCAATCTACTTTCGCCTTTAACATCCTGATTCCATCCTAATCTATCATTCTCAGAAGTGTGATGGTCAAACCACATGCCACAGCCAGGAACAAATGGCACATTGGCTAGAACGTCATCTTTTGTAGGAGTAAATAAACCATCTTGCAAATCTTTTGGATGGACAAACACCCAATGATCTATAATATCCGCTTCTCTAAGAAGCATTCCACAAATTAATCCATCAAAATCTGAACGCGTTACAAGTCTCATATAAAATCCTCCTTGGTTTCCTTATAGTTTCTATATATATGATACCATTTATAAGACAAGTATCACACAAAATTGATCCACTTCAAGAGTTAAATGACAATCTCACTTTCTTTGATCATAACTGAATACTTAAAAAGTTCCGCATCAATATACTCTGTATCTGCTGACACTGGTTCTTGAATAATAGTCGCTTTCAGCTTATACCCATGCTTGCCCTTCGGTTGATCTGAACCTACTATAAAGCCCATGCCGCTGCTATTTTTGGGTGGAATGGAGTCTAAAAAATCAGTCGTGTAAAATTGAAGTGAGATGTCTTCTTCACATTCATATTCAACAACTGGGAGCAACATCCCTTTGGGGCATACATTTGAGAATTCCTTTTCAAAATCCAAACGGGCTTTTTCAATTTGATCCGGTGTCATCTGTTTTTTTATTACAGGATTATCAAATGCTCCTGCCATTTCAGCTCTCACGTCTATTAAATGAACTCTATGAATTTGAACCCAGTGCGATTCATGGGTCTCTTTACTTGTGAATGTCATCTTTTCTGGATAATCATCTCCGATATGCAAACGCATTGGCCGTTCCACCAAGTAAGAGACACTTGTTGGCCGTTTGGTAAAACGGATTATATCATCCTGATTAATGACCAATTCCGAAATGCTTCCTTCAAGTCTATATCGGCTCATTGCCATTTTGTCCAGATTGTCAACATCTAGATTCGTGTGTTTCCAACCATGAGTTTTAAACGCATCAAGAATTTTCATACAATTTTCATCATGAGATCCAATAAAGCTTGTTTGACTTTGCTTAACTGTAAATTCAGTTTGCCCTATGATCACCATATGAATATGTTCAATTGGATTTCTCAGTTCTTTTACCCCTTCTCGTTTCATCAATGATCGATTTGTACGCCCATTAAAGTGACTGTGGTGATTTTGGGGATCAAATGTTTCGTCATAATGAATTGTGACCAGTTCAAAATGATCTTCAATTTTTGCAATACCAACCAGGTGTACAATAATTCCATTAATTTGAATAAACTTTTCAATCAACTTATTTTTATCTATTTTAATTTTCATCTCCCACCTCATCATAATTTATGGACCTATCATCATTATTATATAACAATTTGTTCAATATATTGATAGAAGATTGAATATTCTTGCTATTTATTGTAAACTATTTATGTCGTCATACAAGGTTTGGACTAGGAGGCATATTTTGAGGAAATTCGTTTTGGCATAGTAGCAAAAGCTATTATGAATATACTAAATAGGATTGATGGACTTTTGCTACACTAAACATTAAAAATCATGTTTAGGAGGCTAAAAGTGAGCTATCAAAAGGCAGAAAACATATTGCCAAAGGAAGTATTGGAACTGATTCAGAATTATATTGATGGTGAGTATCTGTACATCCCAAGAAAAGTCGAGAAAAAGAAAACATGGGGTGAGACTACCAAGATCAAACAAGAACTCTCAAAACGTAATACTGAAATCTATAAAGCATACTTAGCAGGTAAATCGATCTTTATGCTGGCGGATTTGTATTTCTTATCTACCAAGAGCATACAACGGATCGTCTTAAATGAAAAAAAGAGAACTTTAGAAACATAAGTGAGAACATTCACTTATGTTTTTTTTGCCTCAACTTTCATACAGAAAAGAACTTGAGGTCGATAATCCAAAGCCTTTCATCTAGAATTATCATGTAAAGACAATATTTTAGGAGGACTTATATATGTGCACCCCTTCAACTAATGCATAGCAAAGGCTATTGCACAAAACCTATAAAGTAATAAGCCTTTGCATATCCCATCATAATTCTAGGGAGATGCCAAATGAGCTATTATCAGAAAGTCGAATGGACTGTAACTCCAAAAACAGCTCCAAAAGTGATTCGGAACTGTCCAAAATGTGGTGAAAAGACCCACTATATCAACAGTACAAAATTTAGAGTCAATGCCAACGGTAAGAATATTGATGTCTGGTTGATCTATAATTGCAATAAATGCAAATCTAAGTGGAACATGACTATTCACGAAAGGACCAATCCAAAAGATATTGATCCAGATCAATACGATCGCTATATTAGAAATGATAAAGAACTTGCCCATCAAATCGGATTCGATCCGGTTTTTCACAAACGAAATCATTCGGAGCTCGTCTATGATTCCGTTGAGTTTGATGTTTCAGTGAATGAAATCGATGCAAATGAAATTACTCTGAACTCACAAGAAATAACCATTAGATGTCCTTTAAACATTAATCTCAGATTGGATAAGTTATTGGCTGATCACCTCAATATATCTCGATCAAAGCTATCCAAAACTCTTTCAGAGGTGATTCCTTTGAAAAAGAAAATATGTGATGGTATGACTTTTGTCTTGCCAAGTAACTACTGAATAACATGATTTAAAAAAGGAATGCCTCAATGATTTTATGATGGCATTCCTTTTTTATTGATTAAATAATTACAACATCAAATATAGATCAGAATCTTCACGAGATATTCGTTTTTCAATCGCACTAAAAACCTCTTTAAATGCCTTCTCGAATCCGATTGTGTTTTACATGATTTTGGATTTGGTATAGAATTCATTTTTGAATTCTATATACACACCTCTGAGATTCCCCATTTCATCCAATGTACTTATATTTTTTGCTATCACAGAAGCATTCGTTTCGAGATTCTTTTCTTTCACCAATTTGTTGGTTTCAACTATGAGCTGATTTATGCTGTCATGTTGTTTTTTTAGTTGTTCGGTTCTGTTCATATTAGTCCTCCATTCATTGATAGCATAATTATGCAATATTGTTTTCTATTAGTATGTGATTTGTGTCACATTCCCAAAAATACTAGGGACTTAAGTCCCTAAATATTGGCCAAAAGTCCCTTTGTTCATTAATGTCACATACTTGTAAAAATAAGATGTTATAATAAAACAAAATGAAATTATGTAAACCAAAGGAGTGTTTATGAAAATTATAAAGATATTGAGTGCGGTCGCTTTGATTACGACACTCACAATGACACAAACACTGACTTTTGCGGAGTCTTCCTATGAATCTTCTGTAGAAGGTTATCAGAACGTTGCTCCATGGTACGCCGAGGGAATCGAAGAAGCAATAGCATGGCAAATTATGCCCAATAGATTTAAAGATGTTTCCATGGACGCTCCAATTACAAGAGGTGAATTTGCAGAAGCTATTGTACTTGCCTATGTAAGGTTAACAGGTTCTCTGCCAGAGACATGGAACTCTACTCGTTTTAGCGATCAACCTAGTGTTTATGCACAAATCGCAAGTGAACTTGGATTTGTTTCTGGGTATACAGATGGAACCTACAAATCCATCAATGAAATAAAACGTCAAGAAATGTTCGTAATGATCAATAATCTTATTAATATTATTACTTCAGAAGCAGTGACCATTTATGATGAAGAGCAGAAAGCTGCAATTATGGACGAAGCTCTTCTAAGGTTTGTGGATGGACAGGAAGTTAGTGAATGGGCTAAGCAGGCATCATCAGTCCTCATCAACCTTGGTATTCTCGCAGGTACTGATCAGGGCACACTTGAACCTATGCAACCTATTTCTCGTGCACAAGCGATGGTAATCCTAACTAGAACACTAAAGGCCACTGAGAGTCAACCAGTATCATACAGAAAATCAAGTTATGCGCTAAAACAAATGGCTGAAACTTATGCTGCGACCAACAACGTTGCTGTCAGCAGAGGTAGCAGAAGAAGCCTCCCACTTGAAGCTCTCTATTCACCAGATGAGCTCATGGTCATGCAAGGTAAAAACGATACTAAATATACAGCAGTATTTGGATCTCTTGACGCTGGAAGATATGCAACTTCAGAAGAAGCACTCAGTCACATGGTGAATATTACTGTTGATGTGTGGACTTTAAAATCCGACGGAACTAAAACTCCCGGAATTCGTACTATTAAAGTCAACTCCGCTGTGGCTGATATCTTAACACAGGTGTTTAAAGAAATATTCGAAGGTCCTGAGCAGTTCCCAATCAAAGATGTTCATGGTTATGCATGGAGATCCAGCTCAACTTCGGAACATAATTTAGGTCTCGCAGTCGATATCAATGCAAATGAAAACTATATGATCCGAAAAGATGGCTCAGTTGTTGCTGGTTCATTCTGGCTTCCTGGAGAAAATCCATACTCCATCAAACCAGATGGCGATGTGGTTCGTGCCTTTAAGAAGTATGGTTTTACATGGGGCGGAGATGCATGGCCAACAAGCAACGATTATATGCACTTCTCATTCCTTGGATGGTGATCAATCAAAAAGGCTAGCTGATTTTTATCAGTTAGCCTTTTATATTTATTATAACAATCATGGATTCGTCCGAATCACAAAAGCAAATGCGAAATCAGACTTGTTGATTTCAGTTCGAATTGTGAATGCCCTGATCACATGACCCGGTTCATAACTTTCACTGTTCGAACTTAAATGAACCCAAGGGTTACTTGGAATTCTAAATCGCACCTCACCATTTTCTACTTCTAAATCAAATTCTATAGTTGATTTTTCTGAGTATAAAAATTTACCATCCTGTGCCAACAAATCATCAGTGATTTCAAACACCTCTGCCTCGAAATTATCAAGGACAATCACGACTTCATCGCCGATGGAAACATAAGGGAGTTCTTCCCATGAACTGTTTTCAAAAGGGAAATCAAGAAATCTTTCTATATCTTCACGGGTTTCATTATACCGATCACCATAATATATTGGTTTAATGCTTTGATCTCCAATTGTTATGCTGATCGATGGTTCAGGGATAGCTTTCCCACTTTGAGTCAAGAACAAAAAGACTACGACTCCAATAAAGATAACCAAAATAATAATGATTCTTCGAAATGCTTTCATATTAATTCTCCTCACGAAAAATGATCCATTATGACTATGATAACATAATTCTAATCAAATCCTAACGCCAATGGACATTTAATGTATTATAATATTGCTAAAGAAGAATACGAATTTAGGAGAATATTATGTCATTTTTAGGAAATATAATCTGGTTGATTTTAGGCGGTCTAATCGCCGCCATTGGATGGGCAATTGCCGGAGTGTTACTATGTATCACAGTAATTGGTATACCCTTTGGTTTACAGTGCTTTAAAATAGCAGGACTGACACTTGCACCATTTGGTAAGAGCATCAGCATGGGTGATTTTGGCGCAGGTAGTTTTATCGGAAATATCATTTGGATTGTTTTATTAGGTTGGGAGCTTTGTCTGATGCATATTGTAATGGCTCTACTATTAGGTATTACAATCATAGGACTTCCATTTGCCAAACAACATTTGAAGCTGGCTCAGTTGGCCCTTTTACCATTTGGATCTAGAATATAATAAAGAGAGCATGCCATAGCATGTTCTCTTTCAGGGTGATGACAAAGTCATCAGACTGTAGGCTGTAGTAAACGTTCAAAGTCAAGGCGCGGATAAAATCCAGTGAAGGCGCGACCTTGAGCGTCGTAACTGAACTGGGTTTTATCCAGTAACGATGGATTTGGACGTTTGTCTACAGTCTGAAAAGAGAGTATGCCTTAGCATGCTCTCTTTTCGTTATTAAGACTGTTTCTTCTTAACCGGGATCCAGATCTCACTTCTGTATTTCGGATTGCTTGTATCTTTGCTCTCGTGCCATAAGATTTCAGGACCTTCGATCGACTCGTAACCAGATGAAGGGAACCATTCCGAGTAAATCCTTCCCCACACGTTTTGTAGCGTTTCAGGGAAAGGACCAATAGATTCAAATATTGCCCATGTGCATGCATCAACGTTCAACACCTGGAAGCCTGTACTGTCATCACTTGATGTAGCTACTCCAATATAATGATCCAGTTCACCCTTTTCGTCCATTCTCCCTTCGGAGAAATTAGTGGAAGCACTTATGATTCCTGTCGGTTCGACATTGGATAAGTCCTTTAGAGTCTTGATGATTTCAGGTGTAAAAACATCATACATTTTTGCGATTTCAGGATTGACCCCATTAAAAATTATGGGAACTCTCTTTTTGAATCCCACTATTTTAAATGCCCTTTTCTCTACTATGCGATAATTCATTTCTCTTCCTCCTTGGATTGATAATTGGAAAGTCATTTGTGGAAAAGATTTGATTTGAGCATTCTCATCTCTTGCAACAGATGGTAATATTCCATGCATGGACTGAAAAGCTCTGGTAAAGGAATCTGCTGAGTTGTATCCATATTTTATAGCGATATCGATGATTCTGAGATCACTATCTTTAAGTTCGATAGCGGCAAGCGTCAACTTTCTTCTTCGAATGTATTCAGATAAACTGATTCCAGCCAAAAATGAGAACATACGCTTAAAATGATATTCAGAACAATAAGCTATTTTTGAAATCTCAACATAATCAATTTCTTCTGTCAAATGCTTTTCAATATAGGCAAGAGCTTTATTCATACTACTAAGTGAATCCATCAAATAACCTCCTTTCTCAATAAGTTTAGCAAAGAATGAAGTATCACATACGACTATCTATGCACAAATTAGTCGACTTTTATTTTTCTCAACTTTAAAACATCTCAAGTACTCCAAGTTTCACAGCCACTCTCGTCATAATACTAAACATCACCACCCCAATAGCCATCAATACAATTCCTAGTATGAATTCACCTAGGAGTATTCCACTCAAATCAGACAAGAGTGCACCAGAGTATAATGAACGGCTCGCTTCTATACTACGAGTCAGCGGCATTAGTTGTCCAATTGGTTGCAACCAAACAGGCATGCGATCAAGAGGAAAGTTTGCTCCAGTGAGTCCAAGCATAGCCATTGAAGCTATGTTGAGTACAAGATTCAGATCTCTTGTCAATAATCCAAGACAAGAAATAATCAGTCCAAATGCCATTGCAGAAAAGGATGCTACAAGTAAAATCAATAGAAATGCTGGCCATGAAGATATTGGTAAGTAAAAATCGAAGATTAATGATCCAATAACAAGTCCGAATAGGACAGTCAATAGTCCATCGAATATATGGAGCATCGCTCTCGGTAGAAATATTCCAACACCACTGGATGGAGAAGCTACTAATAATTTGAGCGTACCAGAATTCTTTTCTTGCGTCAATTGGACGCCTACTCCAAAAATCGCGTTGAAATAGGTCAGCACCAACGCATTTCCAATAAACCAATGACTGATATCCACGGTGCCGTATACATAGCGAGCAATTAATGTGAAGCATAACATTTGCATTAGTGGTGATCCAAGATTGACCATGAGATATTGTTGGACTGACATCACTGCAAAAAGTCCTTTGTAAGAAAGTGTCGCTTTTCTAATAAGTCTTTTGAAAGAATCCATTAATACACCTCCAATGTAGCATCGACCCGACACTTTGCATCAATTCTCTCAAACATGATCACTGAGATCAACAGATAACCGAGTGTCAATATCATGAGTCCTCCAATATATGGCGAGACCTCATTCCAGGTTCCTCCCCATACTGCATAACGGATGATTTTAACCGCCCATGTTGGTGAGAAACCATAAGCTAAATATCTTAAAAGTTCAGGAAGCTGCTCAATGGGAAACAAAATGCCACATAAAATATACACAGGATATTCCATGAAATTCATAAGTACTCTGGCATTTCTTGATAAAGTGAAAAGAGCAGCGAATAGTCAGCCTATCGCTATAAGTGATAAGGTCATCAGTATAAGTCCGATACCCAACCACAGATAGTTAGAAATCACAATCTGCTTTTGAAATACCAACGTAACTACACTAAAGCTGATGCAAATACTTAAAAACCCCCAAATAGAATTGCCAATAATTTTACCAAGAACAATCCATTTAAACCCCGCAGGTGCGGCATAAATAGTCTCGAGTGTTCCATACCAACGTTCACGATGGATATCACTCGCAGATGAAAAACAGATGCTGGCCCAAAATGTAGAAAGTCCGCTACCAAAAACCGCATATAATGTAAAATCCATATCTGACTTTTCTAGATACATCATGCCAAGCAATAATCCGAAGATTATAGGTTGAACTAAAACACAAAACCTAAACATAGGTCTACCAATTGAGGTCCTGAACTGTTGCATAGCACTTGCTGTGAGAACATTTAGACTTTGCATATTGCCCTCCCTTCAATAAAATGAACGTATATGTCTTCAAGAGAAAGGTTTGCATCGTTATTTGACTCATTTTGCGCGATAGTCTTCAGTCCTGCAATCGTATCCAGCGCCACAACTTCTCCATCGTTAATAATGGCAATTCGATCACATAGTTCTTCGGCCTCCTGCATATAATGAGTTGTCAAAAGAACTGTTTTTCCTTGATCTGCAATTTGCCTCACCATCTTCTTCAGCGCTCTCGCCGCGACGGGATCAAGTCCAAGACTTGGTTCATCAAGGAATATTACTTCTGGTTCGTTGAGAAGTGCTCTTGCAATTTGAAGTCTTTGTTTCATGCCCTTTGAATAAGTCTCTACTTTATGTTTTCTCACATCTGTCAAACCAACCTCATCAAAAAGACAATCTAAAAGTTCATTTTGCTTTGATCTTGGAATCTTATAAATATCCGCAAAAAACTTCAGATTGTCTTCTCCACTCAATCTCCAGTATAGGCTTCGCTCTCCACCAAAAATAAAATTAATTCTATGTCGTATAAATTTTTCTTCACCAAACGCTTCATAACCAAAGACTTTAGCCTCGCCAGAAGTTGGTGCCAGTAAAGTGGTCAATATTTTGATAGTTGTTGTTTTTCCCGCTCCATTTGGACCAAGTAGCCCAAATATCTCGCCAGGATATATATCAAAACTGATTCCTTTTAATGCTTCCACCGATTTTTTCTTCTGGTTCATCACTCCAATCTTCGCAGAATAAGTTCTTTTCAAATCCTTAACTGAAATTACAGGATATGTATTCGACAACATAATGCACCTCACTTTTTAATATTAGACGCAAGTCTTATTAGATACACATCTAATATACTTATTTTTATGTTTTATGTCAATAGAACTTAAAAATTTTCGCAATAAAAAACTCTCCATTTCGGAGAGTTCGGATTATTTTTCTTTTATATATTTAGTGACCTCATCGAGTTTTCTACTCAAACGTGTATAGTTCGTACTGAAATATTTGGTTTGTTTTACTTTTTCCACATTTACCAATCCATATTGATTGAGAATGTCAAGGTGATGTGAAACCGTTGGGGTAGTGAGGTTCAAAGCGTCAGAAATTTCTTTTCCATACATTGGATGCATGTAAAGCATTTTAAGTATTCTAAGTCGGGTTGCATCTGAAATGCTCTTTAATGGATCCAGTATGCTATCCAACTGTTCCTCTGGATTTCTATTCCACTTTTCTATACCTTGCAAATAAATCATAGTCTGATCATCCATCAATCTCATGGAAAATGGACTGATATAATACACTGGTATAAACTCATAATTCACATAATCTGCAATATTCCAAAATGGTTTACCCATCAACTCCTGCGCAAATGAAAGTGGATGTCTATATTCTGTACCCTCTTTAAAAATACTAAGAAGCGAATCATATGAAGAATTTTGAATCAATTCATCCAGCTTACTGTTGAATGATTCATGTCCATCGAGAGCCAATAAGGTCTCACAGAACAAGTCAATAACTTCTGGTAATGAGGTTATGATGTCAACAAGGCTATCATCATAGCCATACTGATTTACATGAGCTTCCAATTCAGATTTTGATTTCAACAATTTTTCTGCTTCGATCTCATCAATCTCATGTTCAAGAAAAATTACCAACAATCTTTAAACTGAACACTTTCTAATGTCGTAGATCAGATTTTCAACGTGATCCCTTTCCATTGAAGCCAGAGCAATCACAAGCCAAGTAAAACGCATGCTAGACAGATTCTTCAACACTTCAAAAATGTTAGTATACTGTGACTTTAAGACATCATATATATTAAGATATAAAACTGTTTCAGGCTCGGAA
>JAIOSU010000241.1 GCA_021107455.1 Clostridiales bacterium
CACACCATTTTAGCCACAGAGGCGGCTAAAACGGTAAGAACGTTATACGAAATTCATTTAAAAATGAATAAATCAAAGGAGATATTTTTAATGAAAGATAAGATTAAGGAGTTGGTTATAACGTTAATTGGAACAGGAGGAATATACTATATCGCCTTCAGTTATATTTCAGGGTTTTATAATTATTTTGGCATTCCAAGTATGTTTGTTGAACTTGAGTTGTCATATTTTATCATTTCATTGACTAGTGTATTAACAATAATTGGTTTGTTATATCTAATGTATTCATTTATTAAATACATAGTTCCTGCGAGGTGGGATAAAAAGAAAACTGAAAACATTATGGAATTTGTTGTATATATTGGAGTCGTGTTAGTTTTTGGATATTTGACTGAATTCACTAAATCGTACATAATTGTGAACTCAGTTGGTATGATTTTATTATATTCATATAAAATTTATAGACAAAAACAGCTAAAAAGAATATATGAAAATGTTGAGGATATTGAAACTGAAAATAATAACAGTATTTTGTCTAAATCTAATAAAACTTCAAATTCTAAATCATATAATAAAAAGAGTCGATTTGACGTTAACGATTCAATAGTGATTTTTCTAATCCTAATATTAATTATTATTTCATCATTTAGTTTTAATCTTGGGAAAAAAATGGCAGAATCACAAAAGACCTTTACCGTTATTGAAAAAGCAGATACTATTTAGGAGAAAGTTGTTTTAAAATACTACGAGTATAAAATGATCACAAAAACATTTAATACTTAAACAGAAATGTTTTATGAAAATTTTACGATTAAGGTAATTGGAAAAAATGTTATTATGCAATATAAAGTAGTAATAAAGCGTAAAAATTGAGTGAACTTCGTATAACACACCATTTTAGCCACAGAGGCGGCTAAAACGGTAAAAACGTTATACGAAATGCATTAAACCATGAAGAATAATCTCAAAGAGGGTAATTAAATGAAAATGAACAAGAGCAAAGAATGGAACCATCAAATTACAGGTGTTGACGGTAATTGCCAGCTTTTCGGGGTTAACATATTCAAATATGATTGGGAAAGTACAGGTGAGAGAGTCAAAATTAAAGACCCACTCTATAACCAAGAGCATGTATTTAATATCTATGAAGTTACTATAAATTCCAAATGTTATAAATTTGCAGCAGGGGAATTTAGCAACTGTGTTTGGGGTTTTTATACGTTTAATTACTAACAAGTTATATTACAAGGTCAAATAAAATAGTAACACTTCGTATAACACGCCATTCCCATCACTGAGGTGACGGGAACGGCTGAACGTTAGACGCCATTCAGTATTAGGTTTTGATAGGAGAGTTAGGTTATGAAGATAGGATGTAATTATTCACCTGAGTTAATGAGGCATTTAGAAGATGATTTAGAGCTTGTGGACGCAATTAAATTTTCGTGGGAAGAACTTTATATGAGACAGTTTAGAGGTGTTGGGGGAGTAAAGCCAATTCTTCTGCATTTTATTCCAAGAGTATTATCAGATGACTATCTAGACTCTTCTATAATTGACAAGTATAAGCTGATAATTAAAGAATGTAATGCTACTCATATAGGAATACACTTTGTTCAAAGCAGCTATAGTGATGAATTCGTAAGCTTGAGTAAAGATGAAAAATTGGAAGTTCTTGCTAAGAGGCTAATTATGATTAAGAATGTCGTAGGAGTGAGGCTCTTAATCGAGAACATGCCGTACTATTGTTTGGAGAAAGGCTATGAATTCATGGCAGATCCAGAGTTTATACAACAGATCTGTGAGAAGGCTGATGTGGGATTGTTATTTGATTGTGCACATGCTCGGATAAGTGCTTGGCATCTTGGAATATCAGCAGTTGAGTATCTGAATAAGCTACCAATCAATAGAATCTATGAAGTGCATCTCAGTGGTCCGAGAATAAGAGACAGAGGCTACATAGATGAGCATGAGGTTTTACAAGAGAAAGATTATGAGTTTCTTAAGCAGGTTCTTGAGGTAGCTAAACCACAGTTTATAACTCTTGAATATGGTGGTGAAGGTGAATTGCTAATAGGTAAGAGTAATTCAGAAGATATTAAAACTCAAATAAATATGATAAAGAGTGTAGTGCGAGAGGCTTTAGGTTGTTGTTAGATTCCATACTGAACTGCGTCTAATATAAGAACGTTATAAGGCATTAAAAAAGCCAGCTAAGGCTGGCTAGTTAAAAGAGATGTGAAGTTCCTTTCCAAGAGTATGAGCGATACGATTTAAAAATTCTACACTTGGATTATAAGAACCGTTTTCGAGTCTTGAAATTGCAGATTGTTTAGTTCCCATTAAATTTGCTAATTCTTTCTGGGATAATCCTTTTTCAATTCTTAATCGGATAATTTCTTTTTTCAATTCATAAATGGGAGACATTTCATCGTATTCATTTTTGAGTTCTTTATCTTCAAAAAGTGTCTTTTTGATATCGTTATGATTCATGATTTTCACTCCTTTCAAGGTATTCATTCATATATTCGATAGCTTTGTTTAGTTCTTTGGAAGGTGTTCTTGAAGTTTTCTTTTGAAAAGCATTGAGCAATATTATCTGCTGAGGTTTCATAGTAAAATAAAAAACACGATAGTTGTTGGTTGACTGTTTTATCCTTAATTCCCAAATATCTTTCGTTCCACTCATTTTTTTAATGTATGGCATACCAAGTGATAATCCGAATTCTTCAAGTAGATCAATATCTCTTAAAATTTTAGCTACATCTTTTTTTGGAATTTTCTCGAAAAAATCGAGAATTGGACATTTGTTATTACGAGTAAAGTATATGATCTTAAACAATTCACCAACCTCCTTGTCTAAGTAAATTATATAACATATATGTGATAATGACAAGGAATAAAAACTATTTTATTTAACACCTTATAACACACCATTTTAGCCACTGAGGCGGCTAAAACGGTAAGAACGTTAATGTGAAATTACGTTCCCTTCATTTCACATTAACGTCGGGCGCTTACGGCTTTGTAAAGCAATGTGGCTAAGCGCCACATCACTTAACAACACCTTGCCAACAATCCCACCTATGCGCTAAAGCGCACCGTAGAATCGTCGGCAAGCCGTCCGACGTTATGTGAAATCTAAATTAAAGAGGTGAAAAAATGGAAACAAACGTAGAAAACGAAAATCTTAGAAAAAATGAAGTTAATGATCAAAACAAAGAAAAAGAAATCAATCCATCTGATAATGTTGGTATGAATATTTATGATTCAGATTACATAGATAGAAGAATACTACAATTAGAATCTGATTTAGAATCTGATATTTCTACAACAAAGGGTATGAAGATCTTTTTTGGCTTATTGACTTTTATTTCTGTATTTGAATTTACTTTTAAGCTATTAAATTGGAATAATGTAATAATGGTGATTTTAATTACAACATTTGGTCTTTTTTTTGCAGCTAGTTATTCGACAGGTAAGCAAATGAAAATTAAGTCAGAACTGCAATTATTAAGTAATAAAAAATCTTCCTTAAATGACTCAATAAAGATGACTCAATCAAGTAAACACTTTGACTCACTTGTAAGAATAAATATTAACAATCTTGAAGAATACTATAACTTAGTCAAAAGAAGCAACTCAAGATCATTCAACGTATCTTTATCAATGAGTCTTATGGGGATAGTGCTTATTTTTTGTGGAATAATATATAGTTATTTTTCAGTTGATAAAAATAATATTTCGTATCTCGTTGCTGCATCAGGAATAGTAGTTGAATTATTGTCCGGCTTATTATTTTATTTATATAATAAAACTGTAGTTCAATTAAAAGAATACCATGATAGTTTACTGGATGTTCAAAATGTTCTATTATCATTCAAATTGATTGATGAGCTTGAAAATGAAGAATATAAATCAGATATAATGAAGCAAATGATTGAATTCATAATTAAACGTTAATAGACTTCACATAACACACCATTTTAGCCACAGAAGCGGCAAAAACGATAAGAACGTTAGACGAAACTTAAGGAGAAATAATGAAAGTATTGTATTGTACTGAACCCCAAATGTTAGAAACTGTTGAAAAGAAATTTGCGAATCTTCCATTAATCAATGTTGAGATCAACGGGAACAAAATACCAATGGTGTTTGATACTGGAGCTTCGATGACCATAATAAATGAATCAACACAAAAAATAGCACGCATAAGCAAAGAAGGAAAAGAAGTTATCGGCGCTGGAAATTTAGGTGTAAAATTTAAAAGTAATACTAAAATCATTGAAGAATTGAGAATTGGAAAAATTTTAATTTCTGACTTAGAAATCATAGTTGTGGAAGACTCAACATTGGATTTTGGTATTGATGAAGACGGTAATGAATTGAAAATTGATGGATTCTTAGGATGGGATGTAATTCAGAATTTTTCTTGGAAAGTAAACCGAATAGATAATGAGATTGAAGTCTCAAATTCTGTACAAACAGTAAATGATAAAAATTTGTTTTGGGACAATATGCCAATTATACCAGTTAGCATAGACAAAGAAGATTTGTATTTTGGTTTTGATACTGGTAATACTGAGAGTATTTTGGGATCAAAATTTAACGTATCCTTAAGAAAAACACATCACGAAAAAGAGTTGATTGCAGGTATCGATGGCAGAGATGAAATTGAAATTGAAAAATTAGATTTGTTAAACTTGAATGTGTGTGGAAGTGAAATTCAATTGAAGAACCTAACAATATTTGATAGAGATGTATTTCCTACAACAAAATATGAAGTTCAAGGGTTATTAGCAGCAGATTTGATCGAAAACAAAATTTTGTGGTTGGACTTTAAAAACAACAAAATTTTAATTGAGTAAAGCTACGTCTAACACACCATTTTAGCCACAGAGGCGGCTAAAACAGTAAGAACGTTAACTGAAATTCAAAAAAAAATAGGAGAAGCAAATGAACGAGATTTATCAGAATTCTGATGCTATAGACAATTTTTATCGAGAAATCTCTTTAATGATTTCAAAAACTCAAATTAATGTTCAAAAGAACATAAATAGCGAAATGATACTTTTGTATTGGAATATTGGAAAATATATAAAAACCAATGTGCTAGAGAGTGGAAAAGCTGAATATGGAAAATCGGTTATTGATAATATTAGTGATAAGTTGTCAAAAGACTATGGAAGGGGATTTGGAAGAAGAAATCTATTTAATATGACGAGGTTTTTTTCATTTTATAAAGAATATGAGATTGTGCAGACACTGTCTGCACAATTGAGCTGGTCGCATATTATTGAGTTAATAAGGATAGACAATGATGTAAAAAGAGAATTTTATACGTTAACTGCCTCAAATGAATACTGGAGCGTAAGAGGTATAAAGGATAGAATTAAATCAATGCTGTTTGAAAGAACTATTTTATCGAAATTACCTGAAGAAACTATCAAAAATGATTTGATGGATTTACGTGATAGTCACAAGATGTCTACAAATTTATTTTTCAAAGATCCATATATCCTTGATTTCTTGGAGCTAGAAGACACATTTAGTGAAAAAGACCTAGAAAATTCTATTTTACATGAACTTGAGAATTTCATGATGGAATCTGGAAGAGACTTTGCCTTTATTCGTAGGCAAGTGAGAATTTCAATAGGCGATAAAGACTACTATATTGATTTGTTGTTTTATCATAGAAAATTAAAGAGGTTGGTATTAATAGAATTGAAATTGGGAGAATTTTTACCAGAACACAAAGGTCAAGTTGAATTATATTTAAGATGGTTGGATAAAAATGAAAAGAATGAAGGAGAGGAATCTCCAATTGGTATTATTCTTTGTGCTGAAAAATCCAATGAAACAGTTGAATTATTGGAACTTGATAAGAGCGGGATTCACGTTGCTCAATATTTGACACAGCTTCCACCCAAAGAAGTATTGGAGAAAAAACTTCATAAAGCTATTGAAAATGCAAAAAAAATATTTAAGTGACATGGTGAACTTCAGTTAACACAACATTTTAGCCACAAAGGCGGCTAAAACGGTAAGAGCGAACTTTATGTGAAATAACTAAGGAAATGCAAACTGGAGGATGATTTATGATTGAAAGATCTCTTATAGCAATTGACTCGAGACACACTGAAGAGAACCAAATACAGTTCTTGAAACATAGCAATCCTTCGAGTAGTTTAGTTGTTATTTTTCCAGGTGGAGATAATTCAACAGACATTCCGACGTTACATTATGCGAGAAAGACAGCGTTATTAATTGGTTGTGATGTATTAAGTTTGCAGTATGGAGTTAAAGATAGAAAATTAGATTTCTATGATAGAGATATCTACTATGCTTTAGTAGAAGAGTGTTTTGATGCAATCAATAAGGTGAATTATAGTGAGTATGATAGGCTATTTTTCATAAGCAAAAGCATTGGAAATTCTATTGCTTTAGATGTTGACAATAAGTATCTTAATTCAAAATTGGCTCATATATTTTATACTCCTCTATCAGAAGAGGTAGAAAGGATCCGATTGAAAAATTGTATGGTATTCACAGGAGATAAAGATAAACTTGTTGATCAAAAAAGTATTGAGACCTTATTGAGTATCTCTAATGTTGAAGTTCATCAATTTGCCAATGCTGTTCATTCATTAGAAATAAATGATGATGTCGGTGAAAGTTTGAAAATTCTAGAGACAACAACAAATCTATGTCGAGAGTATCTAAAAAAACAAATGACAAGTTGAAATTGAGTTACTCCACATAACACACCATTTTAGCCACAGAGGCGGCTAAAACGGTAAGAACGTTAGGCGAAAGAAGTTTAAAAGAATAGAAGGTGATTAATATCGAAGAACAAAGACCAAGTACAAAAGAAAAAGAGGTTCTTTTGTTATTTTACAATCGATTTTATGATTTGTATGATGAAATAGTCGATGATGACATTATTAGTACAGATACAGAAATTAGGTTTTATAAATTAAGGGAATCCTTTTCTATTTACAA
>JAIOSU010000269.1 GCA_021107455.1 Clostridiales bacterium
AGTATAATAAAATATGGCAGTTTCAATTGAAGTAATCACAATTGGGAGCCATGATTTTGGAGGCTATATGGACGCTTGCCTCCAAATGAGCGAATAGCGTAACCGACCCTTATTTTGGGTCGGTTTTTTTTATGTCACCACGTGGGGTGCGTGGATAGGGTATTCTAAATTAGAAAGGCGAGGTGGGGGTTCATGAAACGTGAAAACAGGAAAAGAATTTCTTATGTATTGCTTGTGAGCTTTTTGTTATGGAGTATGTCATTTCTATCAACCGCAGTGACTGCACAGGAAGGACTCAAGCCAATTGAAATCGTTGTCGACGGAAAAGTGTTGATCACCGATATTGCACCGATTATTGAAGAAGGCCGAACTCTTGTGCCTTTAAGGGCGATTTTTGAGAGCCTTGAAGCAGAAGTTGGATGGGATCCGATTGATAGAAAGGTAACGGCGACCAAAGGAGAGACGACCATCGTCCTTTATATTGGCAACAAATTGGCATCGGTCAATGGGTTGTCGATTACACTGGATGTACCACCTAGGATCATCAATGATAGAACACTGGTACCGCTTCGATTCGTCAGTGAATCGTTTGGTGCGGATGTGGGTTGGGATAACATCAATAGGAGAGTTACTGTAGCATCCAAGGAGACTGATCAAGAGGTAGCAACTCCTGAATTCAATCCTCCAGATATCATTCTTCCTGATTGGGTCAATACAGGGTTGAAACTTTCCGTCATAGATAAAAGTTATGATTCCGCCAAGATTTATATGGATATGCTATCCGTTCAGACTGATGTGGACTTATCAGTCATAAAACCTTCTGAAGATTATAACAATCCTTGGTATGATGCTCCGAAAATCATATTCTGGACAACTGGATGTGACTATTCACCTTACATCACATTTCAGGGTAATCAAGATGGTACGGGTGGTTGTATAGGCAGATCGATGGTACATATCATGAACATTCTCAAGGAGCGCGAGCACCCATATACTCCTGATGTGTCATTTTGGTATTTACATGGCCGACAGGAAGAATTGGCTGATGGCGGGCCACTGGACACTCAATTTGTATTAGCTGAGAACGGACTTTGTCCTGAAGCTTCTTCACCTTCAGATTATGACAAAGCTGTAAAGAAAACCAATTCAGCAGGCAATATTTATTTTGATTATAGTGAGATGCTACAACCCAATGGTTGGACCAATTATCTTGCATCGTACTATAAGATGAAAGAGAGTGACAAATTTGAGCCGACTATTGAAAACATCAGATATCTTCTGAAAAATTTCGGACCTTTACTCGCAGCGGGAGAACTTTCACAAATTCAGGGAGAGAATCCGAAAGAGCATCATGCTGTGACCATTGTCGGTTATGATGACGTCGCTAAAACCGTCAAGTGTCTGAACAGTTGGGGAGATACTTGGGGACCAACAGGCAACGGTTACTTCACAGTTGCTTATAATGACCTGGCAACAAACTTCGGATTTGTCCGATATTATGAAAATTTATCTGTTGAGCGTGCAGGCACAGATCAAGCCTATTCAGCTAGAATCCATATTGAAACTGGAGAGACTTCAAGGAACAAACTCAAAGTGACTATAGGAATTGATGGACGAAGTCCTTTTACTGTCTGGGATTCACCAAATGAGTCTGTGTTTGTTGACTATAGCAAGACGCTTAAACTGGATGTGCCTCTTCCAATTTACGCGATTGATTATTGGCCACCACAAAAAGATACCCATTGGTATGTGGAAGTGACCAATAATTCAACTTGGGATTCTGCTGAGCTAAAAGAAATAACTTTTGCACGACTAAATAAAGGTCCTGATGGATACAACATCGAAACATTTGAATCAACAGATGAAGGTGCTATAGTTGCTCCTTTAGAAACACGGAAGTTTTATGTTCCAAAAAAAGATACACTCATGATCATACCTATCAATCCAACCAATCCTACTATACCAATCCTTCCAATCAATCCTTGAAACTAGAATGAATAAAGATCTCTTGCCATCGTTCTGGCAAGAGATCTTTTAAGTTAAGAGGTATAAGGAAGAATCATATTTTTACCGGTTTTTTTTGCTTTGTAAAGCGCGATATCTATATCTCTTAAATGATCATCAAGAGTATGATGATTGAATACACCATAGCCACCACTCAAAGTGACACCAGTATTATTAACAATCTCAAGTTTTTTGAAGTGTACGATAAACGCATCCAATTTAGAGACAAAAGTCTCAAAATCCATATGTAACATTGCAATAAATTCATCGCCACCATAACGCGCTATGTGTCCACTATCTTGGAAATGTATTTTAAGTAATTTTCCAGTCTCTCGAAGAAGTTGATCTCCAGTCAGGTGACCAAATACATCATTAACGTTTTTGAAGTTGTCCAAATCAATCATCAAGGAAATGAAATGTTGATTATTCTCAATGGAATGAGTGTACTTTTCAAAGATATAAGCGCGATTATTAATCTGAGTCAATTCATCAAAGTAAGCCATGTTTTTGAATTTTAGATTCAATAAGTTTAGTTGTTCACTGTTCTCATGAAAAGTATTTGAAAACTGACGCAACATAAGGAATACAATGAACAAACTCATAGGGACTTGAATAATCCGATCAAAGAAAACCAGTTTCGGATTATGAGTAATCAACAAATCTGGATAAAGATATTCAATAGTAATAAAGCCACACATCATGAGAATTAAGAGAGAAACAAAGAACGCTCTTTGCCATCCGCTAAATAAAAAAGTGACTGCTGATGTGCATAGAAAAACATAGGCGATAACATTATTGCTACTTGAACCGGAATTATACCAACCTAGTGGAAGTATAGTGATTATGATGAATAAAATCAATGAAAAACGGACCCAGAATGACTTGTTTTTATATTTGTTGACTAGTAATGTAACAAGGATCATAATTCCCCATTTGTAATTGGCATCAAATGGATAATCGATTATTAGGTTTAAGATGATGTTGGTTACCGATACAACTAGGATGATGATAAGAATCTGGTCAAACAATTTATCTTTTATTTTCATGATAATTCTCCCTGATATCATTTCACTAACATTTATAATATAGTAGAAATCAAATGTATTCAAGCTATTTCATGTTATCTAAAGTCTATCGGGGGTATATGTTTTATGAATGACAAGGAAAACAATAAAATATTTAGGAGGGATCGTATGGATAAAAAGGTTTTAATCACTTACTGCAATTCATGAGGATATCGTGATAGAGCTGCTAGTTTAGCAGACAAAATCAAAAGAGAATTAGGAATTAAAGATGTGGAACTCTCGGATGGCAGACCTGGAATATTCTTGGTTGAAGTGAATGGGAAAGAAGTATTCCATAATAAAAAAGAACTTGTTAAATACCCAGATGAGATGGATGTTATTGAACGCATCAAAAAAATGGAATAAAACTTCAAGTTAATATTTGAAAACCTCTTGCTCATGTAGAACATTTGCGAGAGGTTTTTTCGTTTATGCTATAATGATAAGTGGGTATCATACTCACAGAGGTGGATGATATGAAGACATTGAAAATGATAGTTACAGGACGAGTTCAGGGTGTCGGTTTCAGATATTACATTTATAAATTAGCCTTGAAACTCGACGTCAAAGGGACTGTAAGAAATCTTGATGATGGTAGTGTCGAAATCATTTGTACGACGGATCATCATGAACATTTTATAGCAGAAATCAAAAGAGGGAATGGTTTTTCAAGAGTGGAAAACATTCAGATAGAGTCCATTGATCCCAATACTATTGCTATTAAACATCTTAACAAATTTACAATAATATAAAAAACATATTCCAGGAGGTACAGATGATTTTTCTGAGAATGGGTACTAGAATAATATTTCTACGGTCTGCAAATCCAATTACAACTTTTAATCAATTGACTGAGAAACTCGGATATAAGAGCGTTACTTTCGCACAAGGTCAGAGTGATTCGGATGAGCACAGCACTTTGATCTTCATTACTTCAATTGGACCAGAGATTACCGATCCAGATGATGCTGAGTATATTTTACTAGCAGACGAAACTGGGACAACGGTTCTTGCTGATATCATCAACCTGAAAGCATGTGCGGATATTGAAAAAGTGGATATGGGACCTCGAATTGTGGTATTTCGTGTTCCAGGGAACGAGAATGAGTTTGCAGATATGCTATCAAAGAATTATGAAGGGAATAGAGTGTCATGGAAAGATGGCGTTAGACTCGGTGAAAAGGAGCAGACTTTGATTAGTCTAACCACACAGAGACTGCATCAGGCAATCAAGAGTGAGGATTTTTTCTCGGATCATATTTTAGTGGATCAAAATCAGAAGGAATGTTTTGCTAGACTTGGTCGTGAAGCGCTATTCTATTTGAACCATAACTTGAAAGATTCATCCTGGTATGAATACAGAATAAGCCTATACGATGCCTATGACAATTATGAGAAGCATTACCAGAGGATTGTTCAAGTCTTTTCCGGACTGGAGACAGGTCTTGTCATAGGTGAGGGGTGGATCAAAGACTATGCGCACATAGTGATGTCCATCATGGTCTATCAGATCAAATTGTTTAGTTTCTCACCACCGGCTGAAATCAAAAAAATTCTGATTGGTCTGGAGTATGACGATACAGGTCATCGTTTGGCTGATCTTGATCTTTACAATAAAAACCGTAAGGTTTCATGGACTGAAGTCCAAAAAGGTGTGAAAGAGAAGCGCACCAAAATGAATGAGGGTGTCTACCTCAGAAGTGAACTCATGAAAAGATTACCTGAGAAAGAAAAAGAAAGAATTTTAAAACTTGAAAATGAGATTCGTGAACTTAAAAATTAAAAAAACAAGAGCGTGCGCTCTTGTTTTTTTTTTAGTCTTCCAATAATTTTATTATGGTCTCGTATAGAATCGTTGGAACGACCCTGAATGAGTAGTCTTTCTCTATGCGCTCAGTGAACTGATGGGCATCTTTGCCGAATGGTCCGATGTTGGCTACCGGTAAACTCAGTTTTTGCATGTCTTCAATCGGAAGATTATATCTGGATCCAAAAGCAGGCATGTTGTTCTTTAGTGTGGCGATTCTTTCAGGGGATGGCGCCGACGCGAAGCTTAAATCTGAGATATATGGATAGAACTTTCTTCCGATCATTGGTGTTTTGCCTTTGTGTTTTGTAACGACCGTTTTAAGCGTGTCTATGAGTTTTTGACCTTTTTCTGTCTCTCCACTCACATAGTTATGTGGATAATATGGGGGAGAAAAGTAAACGATGACAATAGGATCTTTATCCGACCATAGATTATGAACGGCTTGCACGATATATTGACTGAATAGGCGTTCATCAATAGTCTGGTCTTTAAGCATTTCTTCTTTATATGACTCAATAATCTCAACAAGTTCATCCCCACGCTCTTCATAGACAGCCGCATATAGATCCTGATAAGACATGACTCTTGCTTTCCAAGTCAATGGCTTGGTTTCAATATGACTCGCTTTGCAAAATACATCATAACGTTCATTGAGGACATTCACAACATCGTTGAATGCATCATAAGATGCTTTGAGCATCTTTTGCATGACCTGATCAGGTGTGCTGTTATGTGTCGCATAATTGAAATAGAGATTGACTGCCCTTGCGATTTGTACGGAATATTCCGATTTGAGATCGCGATGCTGAAGTGTGATTGGAGGTAATGATACTTCTCCTTCAACTACATCTGAATATGCGATATTTTTATTGATTTTCATGATGATCGCACCTGCGATTTGTGTGGGATCGAGGCCGTTGAAAGGTTGACCGACATGTGTTTCTTTGCCAAGCACATAAAAAGATGGCATAAGTTTACCCACAGTACCGATATAAATATATTTATTGTCATCGCCATCATATCTCGGGGATACATAGTCCGTATCTAGAACGGCCTGATAGTCGTAGGATTCTGACTCTTGCAAACGGACCAGCTCTGGTACAAATGAAAGCATGCCACCTGAATTGCCCTCTTCATCACCAACCGCACAAAAAACGATATTGCCAGACCATTCATCGAGTCGGTCTGAGAGGTCTTCGAGAACTGGAATGATTGCGGCAACACCACATTTCATATCGAGAATGCCTCGACCGAATATATAATCATCTGATTCAAGATCTTTTTTTATGTCTTCAGACAAGTTAAGCTTCTGAAGGGCTTTTTTAAGTTCGGCTGGTTCTGTTGCATATTTTCTGAGATCACCATAATCGCTGATTCCCACAGTATCAGTATGTCCGATCAATACTATGGTTTTATCATTTTCTTTTAGTTCACCACTGATTCTGACCATGACACTGCTTCGTCCGAGCGAATCGTTTATGAATGGCAGCTGAGTGAGTAAATGAGGATGCCTTTTCCAGTAAGGCATTGCACTGAACATTTCAAATATTTTGTCGCTGATGTCATTTTCGTCCTTTGTTCCAACAACACTTCTGACGTTGACAAGCTCTATGGTCAACTCTTCGATTCTTTTAGCCAATTTTCGTTTCCGTTCCAAATTTGCCTCCATATTTATAGATTTGCACCTAGCACCCATTATAGCACCAACTTCCAATTAAGATAATGATTATTTTGAATGTTCTGGAAATTGTTTCGAAAATTTAGAAATTATAAACTAAGAAGTCACTAATCATTTGTGAACAAATTCCGGTTGATGTATAATGATATAAAATGATAGTTTGGAGATAGGGCTCATGAAGAAAAGAGTACTGATGCTTTTTATTATATTGCTGACATTAAATTTGGGGATCAGCCACGCAAATCCATTTGAAGAACATTATAGCAAAGTGGTCTTTGAAAATATAGGCCGTGAGCAAGGACTACAGGATTTATCCGTATCCAATATTGTTCAAGACAAAAATGGCTTTATTTGGTTTGGCACTCAAGGAGGACTTTTTCGATACAATGGGAAAGATACAACCGTTTATAGAAATGACCCGTTTGTGACTGATGGACTCATCCATAATTTAATCCAGACCATGTATTATGACAATGAAAATCATAATATCTGGCTAGGTACATATCAAGGTGTTTCCATGCTGAATATCGAGACAGATCAATTTACAAATTATACCGTTGAAGAGAACGGTCTTTCTAATAATGTTGTTGTTGCGATTGGCAGAGACGCCGATGAGAACATCTGGTTTGGAACACTTGACGGATTGAACCGTTTGGACAACGAGACAGGTCAATTCAAAGTTTACGATGTCGAGGGAAAAGTGGTTCGCAGTATTCTACTTGATTCTAGAGGAAGACTATTGATTGGGACATATGAAGGTTTGTTTTATTTTGATGAATCCAGTGATACTCTGATTAAAGTCGATTTGGAATATCCATCTCAATTCGTCATGGTTGTAAAAGAATTTCAAAACGGAAAATTACATCTCGGATTATGGGATGGTGGAGTTTTGGAACTTGATTTAGACTTCAATATTTTGGATCACAAGACCTATGATGACAATCGGGTTTATGCCCTTCACATGACTGAAGATCAAACCTTGTGGATAGGAACTTGGGGCGGAGGACTATTTTGTCAAAAGGATGATGAAAGTTTCAGTTTTAATGATAGGGATATGAAAGGGAACATCAACCATTCTGTAATTTATTCGTTTTTGGAGGATCAGTCAGGTCTATTATGGATTGGGACAAATGGTGGGGGTGTTTTTAAAACCAATCCTGATAAGGTAAATTATCTTGAAATGTATTCAAAGTTAGACGATCCAGATTCTCTTGATGAAGGAAAAATAAACACAATCTATCGAGATAGTAACAACAGACTTTGGATTGCAGTGTATAATAAAGGTCTTAATCTCTATGATGAAACATCAGGAAAAATCATTAAATACAACACCGAAAATGCAAGGCATGCTAACAATCAAATCATGGACATCATCGAATATCAAGATACACTGTATGTCGCATCTGGATCAGGTATTGATCGATATGATGAAATCAATGACAGATTCATAGAAACCGATTTATTGCCCGATGACACCATTTCATATGCTCTTGAGTTAGATTCAGAGAACCATTTATGGGTTGGGACCTATTTGGATGGTGTTTTCGAGTTTGATCAATCACTTAATCTATTGAGGCATATCACAATGCAAGATGGAGATCTTGGTTTATCAGACAATTTGATTTACGATATTACTAGTGATATGAAAGGTAGACTTTTGATTGGAACAAACAACGGTTTGAATGTCTATGATAAGACTACAGGGATCAATAGAATTTATTTTAAGGAAGAAGGGAATTATGAAGGACTCGCCAGCAATACAATTCGATCAATATTAGAATCAAGGGATGGCACAATCTGGATTGGAATGGTAGGTGGTGGAGTTTCCAAATATATTGAAGAGACCGACACGTTTTTTAGTTATACTGAAGCGGACGGATTGGTGGAAAATACTGTGGTCGGGTTGAAAGAAGCAATGGACGGTCAAATTTGGATTGCTACTCATAATGGAATTTCAATTTTGGACCCAATAACAAATAATATCATTAACTTATCTTTATCAGATGGTATAGGGGGGTATACATTCACTGGAGAAGGATTCAAAGATGCTGATGGCAGTCTGTTTTTTGGAGGGACTCATGGTGTAACAAGATTTCCATCATATACTGAACTTGGTAGCAATCAATTGCCACCAGTATACATCACGAATTTTTC
>JAIOSU010000205.1 GCA_021107455.1 Clostridiales bacterium
AGACGGCGTCATGGTCGGTTCTGGCACTGAAGAGGAAATCGACTTTATGGCTGGTGAAGTGGACGAAATCAGATTCGTTTTCATTAACGAACTCAAGACTTCTGAAATCACCGGTATCAAAGTGGACGTTGGTGAAAATCCAATCGATGGAGTTGTCTTCGACTTTGAGATCCATGACGATCAAAATGCTTTAGTTGCAACAGCAACAAGCGACCCCGTAACAGGAGAATTGATGTTCACACCAGTAGGTGAAGTCACTCCAGTCACTCCACTCGTTCTCCCATATGGCTACTACACAATCACTGAGCTCGATGAGTATGGATTCACTTTCGTTAGTGTTGATCTTTATGAAGATGGCTCAATGGTAGGATCCAGTATAACTCCTACAATTGGTTTTAATGTAGGAGATGTGGATGTAATCAGATTTATGTTCAAGAATACAATGGTTTACAATTATGAAACAGCTTATGCAATTTATGGTCCTGATGGCGGTGGAGAACTTAACGACATCAGAGGCAATAAAAACTGGGGTTGGTACATTGCAGCTCCTGATCTTGCAGAAGGCGAATCACAATACTATGACATCTATGCAGGAGCCGGACAAAATGATATTTCAAAAGGTACTTATGTCGGTCAAGTGGAAGTAGGAATTGAAGACGGTTATTATGTGACAACATTCCATCTCATTGACATTGTCATCCTTGATGAAGTTCATTTTGGAACCTATGAAGATTACAATGACATACCAAAAGCACCAGGTCAATTCACAAATGATCTACCAGCTGTTGATGTCAGATTCTTTGTGATTCATATGGTGGTCGGAATTCCAATGCTCATTGAATAACACAGTTCCTTAGTAGTGAAGAAAGCACTCTCTCAGAGTGCTTTCTTATCCTATTTAGAATCGGAGGTCTTGCCATGAAACATAATTGGTCAAAAGCGCTCCTCATACCTTATTTAATATTTTCATTATGTTTTTCTTTGATCTTAACAGAACTCACTAGCTTTGGATTGGCTGAATCCGATGAAATTGCCTATGATGAATGGGCCAGGCCATATGTTTCAGGGCAATTGATAGTCGGTTACAAAAAAATGACTCCAGCCAATACGAAAATGGCACTACGTGCACAATTGCAACTTGAATCCTTATTCGAACTCAAAACAATTGGCGCTGAATTGATCAAGGTGAAAAACGAACGTGCAAAAGAAGTTTTGGATTCTCTCAGAAAAAACCCCAACGTAGTATTTGCAGAATATGACTATTTGACAAAAATCGATTACGACCCCAATGATCCCTACTATCCTGCTCAAGTCTATCTTCCTAATATGAATACTGCAGCGGCTTGGGACATCGCACTTGGTGATCCAAATGTAATCATAGCAATCTTGGATACAGGAATCAGCTCAGGTAACACTGATATGAAAGGAAATGTCATCGGCGGTTATAACTTTATTGCCAATAGTACAAACTATGCGGATGACAATGGACACGGAACAATGGTTGCCAGTGTGGTAGCCGGAATCACAGACAATTCATATGGAATCTCTGGAATTGCAGGTAAAAGCAAATTGCTTGCTGTGAAAGTCATGAACTCATCAGGTTCTGGTACTTATTCATCCATGATCAGTGGCATTGAATATGCCATAGCTAATGGAGCTGACGTCATTAACATGAGTATTGGTGGCAGAACAGCATCGACAGCTTTAAAACTTGCAGTAGACAATGCTGTAAGCAATGGTGTCACAGTAGTGGCTGCGGCTGGTAATGAAGGGTCCACGACATTAAGTTATCCTGCAGCGTATGAAAATGTCATCGGTGTTGGTGCAGTGGATTATTATAACAACAAAGCATCTTATTCGAATACTGGCTCCGGACTTACAATAATGGCCGGAGGGACTGCAAGAGTTGCTACTACAACAACTTATATTGGCACAGCTTCAGGAACATCCTTTGCCTCACCTTATATTGCTGGCTTGGTTGCCCTTATGTACTCCGTAAATCCCGATTTACAACCTCAAATGGTAATTAAAGCACTTGCTGATGGAGCTTTGGATTTGGGAAGCCCAGGATATGACACCACTTTTGGACACGGAATGGTAAATATGGGAGCTTCACTTCGTCTTTTATCAAATTCAACTTCTCCTCCAGTTGTGGACTCCATACCACCTGTCATCAGTCTCATTGGAGATTCATATATAAAAATTGACCAAGGCACCGCTTATGAAGAACTTGGTGCTACAGCAATTGATAATGTCGATGGTGACATCAGTGCCAATATTCAAATCACAGGAAATGTCAATACCAATGAATTTGGTATCTATAATGTTTCCTATACGGTATCGGACAGTGCAGGTAACTTTGCAACTCCACTCACAAGAACTATTGAAGTACTTGAGGTTGCTGTCACACCTCCTCCTGAACCACCTGTGGAGGAACCAATAGTTGAAGAGCCACCAGTTGAAGAACCTATTGGTGAAGAGATTGTTGACCTAGAGCCAGATACTCAATTGGTCAGAGATATTGAAGTAGTAAAAGGTAATATCAATAAAAAATCTCCATTGATCAACCACGTCATTAGAATCATCACTCCTGGACAACTGGATGTCGATGTCAGCTATGTTTCAAAAGAAGCTCCTGATATTAAAATCTCAGGTCTTGATTTTACTGGAACATCAGGTACATTCAATGTTACCGAAGGAGATTATGTGATGAGCATATCCTCATCAACCAATGTCAATTTCACTGCTACAATCACATATCCTGAAAGAGAAGTCCCTGTAGACATTCCACTTGGAGCACCTGAAACTATCATCTATGGTAAGGAAAGCAACACATTGTGGTATATCTACTTAGGTGCTACACTCATAATCTTTATCACTCTTGGATATCTTTTCAAAACAAAACGTATTCGTTACAACAAAAACACTTAACAAAATATAGATAAAGTAGTAAAATGAAAAGTGGACTATTAGTCCACTTTTTTTTAGATAAGGATGTGTGTTTATGATTAAAAAAATTGTCTTATCCATTCTTTTGATTGTTTTCATCAGCTCTAATCCCACACCTGTATCAGCAACTGCTTATTATGACTACGATACAATCAATACTCTTATAGATGATAAAAATTTCGAAGATGCCTACAAAATTCTCACTGATTCATTAAAAGAATCAGATAGTGATCAAAAGTTGAAGACATTGAGACTGATTCTTGAAATTGACAATCTACTTGGAGATACCGATCAACTTCTGTTGCATGGGCTTGAAATTGTGGATTCGAGTATTCAAAATAATAGCTCATTTGATGAAATGATCGGCTATTATTATTTAGGGAATGTATACTATAAGTTATATGATGATACAAAAGCCCTTGAATACTTTGAAAAGATGCTGGATATAGCGAATAGATACAATTATGAACTTGGAAAAGGGTTCTATCATACATTCTCCGGTCTAATATCGTATTCTTACGAGGAATATGATATTGCTCTTGAATCATTTGTCATCGCTCAATCTCATTTAGAAAAAGCATCTCTCGATGATGATTGGATTTTCGGGGATTTTCTAGAAGACAACGACTTAATGTTATCAATCACAAAAAGTCTGGTGAATGATCCTGTAGAAATCCAAATCCAGACCATAGACGCAATTGGTTCATCTTATATGGAGGCTAACTGGAATCTCAAGTTGAATGCATTATGGGAATCCTCTTTCGTTCTCAATAAACTTGGTGCTTATGAGAAGTCTGTTCCTTTACTCGAAGAAGCATATGAACATTTGCAATCGACAAATTTTGGAGATTTGTACACGAATCTTCAAGATTATCTCAAATATGACCTTGCTTATGCCTATTACAACACAAGAGAGTTTCAGAAATCATCTGAACTTGTACTCGAGGATGCATACGATTATGATATTAAAGAGGAAGTGAATCGTTCTGAACTCATCAATGAAAAATTGAGAGCACTGGAAAACCGATCTATCGAAGCAGAGTCAAATCGACAAGTGAGAATCATTGGAATAGTTTCAGCAATATCTATACTCTTAATACTATTGATTCTAATCATTATCAAAGAGTATTTCAAAGTAAGATTATTGACAAAAGAGGTCTATGAAAAGTCCATAAAAGATGGACTGACAGGTCTTTACAATAGAATGGCACTCGTCGACAAATACGAAAAGGAAATTTCCTCAAAAACAGCACTTGCTATAGTCGATATTGATGATTTCAAAGAAATTAATGACACATTTGGACATTTGATTGGTGATGAAGTCATTCAAAAGATCGCTCAAGTCATTGAACACACTATGGCTGGTGTTGGATATGCCGGAAGATATGGTGGTGAGGAATTCTTAGTGGTCATTCAAAACACAGAAAAAACCAATCCATGGGATATTGCAGAAGCACTTAGATTAAATGTGGAATCTATCAGTTGGTCCTTTAAATCAGATCCAATTACAGTAAGTATTGGACTTCTTTGTCACTCAAAATCAAATTTTGATGAAGGTTTCAAAACTGTTGATAGCCTATTATATGAAGCCAAAGAAAGCGGAAAGAACATGACACTGTCCACCGATTGCAAAATCTAGTCAGTAATTATGAAAGGAGCTTTTCTATGCCACAACTCATTTTTAAAGGTGTTAAAGCAAGCACTATTAAAGAAGTCAGTACAAAGTTGGTCAATGAATTGTCACTCATAACCGACACGCCTAGAGATTATTTCACACTAGAATGTATTGATACCCAATTTATTTTTGATGGTGATGAGATTGAGCTGTATCCTCTGATCGAAGTCAAGTGGTTTGATCGTGGCCAATCCTGCAAAGATCGCGTCGCGGTCGCCATTGATAGATATTTAAAACCTTTTGGATATAATACAACTGAAATATTCTTCACAACACTTGAAAAAGAAGATTACTATGAAAATGGTATACATTATTGAAGATTCATTGGGAGTTCAACATGAAAATGTTGAACTCTTTTTTAAATTTAACTTTTTATGGTTGTATCGACAAATCATCTGTGCTATACTTCATTCAATGGCTATTCGCGGACACGTGTTCGCCTATGGCGGACTTGGAGGAATTATGATAAAAAATGATTATTTGATGATCCATGTGGATGTATTGCCTGAAGTATTTATAAAAGTAATTGAAGTTAAAGAATTATTGCGTGAGAATAGTGAATTATCAGTCGCTGAAGCAGTGGGAATTGTTGGAATAAGTAGGAGTACATTTTACAAATACAACGAATTTGTATTTACATTAACCGATGGGTTAGTCGGTAAAAAAGCCACCATATCTATGACTCTAAGTCATCATTTAGGTGTTTTATCAAAAATATTGGAAGTCATCGCTAATAACAAGGGCAATATCTTAACAATCAGCCAAAGCATTCCTATAGAGAATAAAGCCAGTGTTACTATTACGTTTGACATTTCTGAAATGACATCGACACTGTCATCATTGACTCAGGAAATCCAGAAGATTGAAGGCGTTTACAAGTTTGTGCTTGACGCTATAGAGTCTTAATAAATAAACATTTTAGGAGGCATCATTTTGAAAATTGCATTACTTGGACATGGAACTGTAGGATCTGGCGTCTATGAACTCATCATGAAAAACAGACCCCGTTTTAAAGAAATTTATGGAAAAGAACTGATTGTTGAACGGATAATGGTCAACACTCTTGATAATTATAAACATCTACCTTATTACAATTTATTTTCAAACCAGTTTGATGAATTCAAGGAACTGTCAGTTGACGTTGTAATAGAGACAATTGGAGGTATTGAGCCGGCTTTCAATTATGTTTCCCACTTCCTATCAAAGGGGATTCCAGTAATCACATCCAACAAGGATTTGATTGCTGAAAAAGGGAATCATCTGACTGCTTTGGCGCACAATAACGTTACAAGCATAAGATATGAAGCCAGTGTGGGCGGTGGAATTCCTATCCTAAAGACGCTTGAAGAAAATTTGGCAGGTGACCAAATTCTCGAAATTGCAGGAATCGTCAACGGGACAACCAATTACATTCTCACAAAAATGAACAACGAATCTTTAAGTTATGATACAGCACTTTTAATGGCTCAAAATCTTGGATTTGCAGAAGCAGATCCAACTTCAGATGTTGAAGGTTTAGATTCCGTCAGAAAAATAGCCATTCTGACAAAAATCGGATTGAATATCGATGTGGATTGGAACTCAATTCCTGTAGAAGGAATCACAAAAATTACAGCTGAAGATATTGCTTTTTTTAATGATGAAAACTTATCCATTAAGCTTGTTGGAATCACAAAGCTCACAAAAGACGAAGTGTATTGTTCCGTTCGCCCGGTTCTGGTTAATCGCTTTTCAAAATTCGCTTCCATTGATAATGAATTCAATGCAATACGTGTTCATGGACAGGCTGTTGGAGAACTCATGTTTATTGGAAAGGGCGCTGGTCAGCTGACTACAGCGATATCAGTACTTGGAGATTTAGTGGATTTAATGTTAAACACAAAAATCAAAATCAACAATCATCTTGAAAAACGAGCACTTACTCAATTTTATCCGAACAAAGCCAATTGGGTTGTAAAGTTGACAGGAGTTTCATCGGACGATATTACTGAAGAACACATATCTGTATCTGAAGATACACATTTTATAAAATTCACTGACATAAACGAGGAGAACCTGATCAACAAACTCAATATACTGTCCTCAAAATTATGCTGTGATAATAAATATTATCTGTTATACGAATAGAAGTAAAGGGAGATTTTATGAGTCTTATAGTCCAAAAATATGGAGGTACATCTGTCGCTGATATTGAACGAATAAGAAATGTCGCAAGCAGAGTTATTGAAACTAAAAAGAGTGGTTATCAGACAGTTGTAGTAGTGTCCGCTATGGGGGACTCTACCGACGAGCTCATTAAAATGGCACGTGAGTTAAATCCTAATCCTTCATCAAGGGAAATGGACATGTTAATCTCCACCGGAGAGCAACTTTCTATAGCAATGCTCGCCATAGCCATTGAAAGCAAAGGCTTTGATGTCATTTCTCTTACTGGAGCACAATGTGGTATAAAGACTGATGAGATTTATTCAAAAGCTAAAATTGACGAGATCGATACTCGAAGAATAAGACAAGAACTCGAACAGGATCGTATTGTCATCGTTGCTGGTTTTCAAGGAACAACTAAGACTGGAGATATTACGACCCTTGGTAGAGGTGGCTCTGACACAACGGCTGTAGCACTTGCAGTTGCACTTGAAGCTGAAAAGTGTGAAATATACACCGATGTTCTAGGCATTTATACAACTGATCCACGTTTAGTCAAATCAGCGAGTCTTCTAAAATCAATTAGTTATGATGAAATGCTTGAAATGGCTAAATTAGGAGCTGGTGTTATGCATCCTCGATCAATAGAACTGGCAAGAAAGAATAACACCAAATTGGTGGTTCGTTCTGCCTTTGACTTTAACTCAAACGGAACAGAAATCATAGGAGCGAAAAAAATGGAAAAAGCACAAGTAAGAGGCGTTACGATTGATGAGAACATAGTTAGAATATCTGTACCCAATGTTCCCGACAAACCCGGAATAGCCTTTAAGTTATTCTCTTCACTAGTAGATTTAAATGTACACATTGACATGATCATCCAAAACCTAAACCATGATGGATTAAATGATATTTCTTTTACTGTACCTTCAGAAGATTTAGACCATATCATGCCAGCGATCAATGCTTATGTCGAAGAGGTTGGTTCTTCCCCCGCACGTATAAAGAAAGAGGTCTCAAAATTGTCAATCATCGGAACTGGAGTGACATCCGATGTTAAAATTGCCTCTGGATTATTTGGAAGATTTTATGATCTCGGAATCAATATAGAAATGATCTCCACATCTGAGATTAAGATATCTTGCATCATCGCTCAGGACAAATCACAAATAGCGCTTGAAAGTGTTCATGAATATTTTAATTTATAAAGAAGAGAGAGTCTGATGAAAAATCATCGGACTCTCTTTTCTTTAAACCAGCATAGATTTTACATAGTAAAATCTGGCGTGTTTGTGTTTTG
>JAIOSU010000180.1 GCA_021107455.1 Clostridiales bacterium
AGAAGATAGTAGATGGCAACATAATTGTGTTAGGTAGATTAATACCGTCTACTATGAAAGTGTATATCGATCCAAAGAAGATACAAGAAAAGCTTATGAAATATAACAAAGCAGGAATATCATCAACTATACTTCTCGGTGCACTGACGACACTATCTGCAAGTGGTTCTATGGCGGTCATTTTGTCGTTCATTTTAACTAAAATGCCTTGGGGACCAGTAATGGCATTTTTGGTGTCATCACCACTCACGAGTCCTGCGGAGTATATGTTTGAGGGGGCGTTCATGGGGTGGCAGTTTGCCAATTGGATGTTGGCTTCATCCATTTTACTAGGATTGATTGCTGGAGCCACGGCATCCTATTTGGAAAAGAACACGAAATTTTTACATGGACAATTTAGACTTTCGAACAAACCTCAACCTGAAATGGTTCTTGAATCATTCCCAATAAGCACAGTTCAAGAAGAAATTGAAGTTCCAAAGATAAATGAAAAGCACAAACAGTTTTTGATTGAACTCTGGGAGACCGGTATTAAAAAGATCTTTTTCTACTTTATTCTTTTCGTATCCATCGGCAAAACCATTGAATATTTTATTCCACTGGATGGGGGATTGCCGTTCCTCTCTTCAAGCAATCCGTTTGCACCTGTGATTGGAGCCAGTATTGGGCTTCCACTTTACATCAACTTTGCTTCCGCGCTGCCATTACTAAAGAGTCTGTCTGATATTGGAGCTTCACAAGGGGCTATCATGGCATTTTTGATTGCGGGAAAAGCGACTGGAATTCCTGTCATCGTAGGTATGCTGCCATTTATGAGGGCAAGGGCACTTGCATTTTACGTCACCTTTGTATGGTTGGGAGCCATGATCACAGGATATCTGTTTCAAGTTGTGTTATAATTCAATATATCAAGAATATTGAGGAGTCCCAATGCCACTCACACTGGAAAAGCAGATCATACAATTGCAAAATCAGGACGATGCCAAGACGAGAAATGAGATCATCAAGGCGTATGAACCTTTCATTCTCAATACCATCGTGCAACTGAAAAATGCCTACATTCAAATAGAGAATGATGAGGAGTTTTCCATTGGACTGTTGGCATTCAACGAAGCCATAGACAAATACGATGAGGCTCGAAGTTCATTTTTGACATTTGCAAAAGTGGTCATTGAAAGTCGCATCAAGAATTATTGGGAAAAAGAATCAAGGCATAGTGCGGACTCTCTAGATGCCAATCAAAATGCAAAAGAAGAATTAATGGCCATCGACAACCTTGAGAAGACTATGATCTTGAGACAAGAAATCCATCAGCTAGAAACCAAACTTGAAATATTCGGTCTCGATTTCAACAAACTCGCAGATGCCTCACCAAAACATAGGGATTCCAAAAAAAATGCCATCGATGTTGGCATCATAGCATCAAAGCATGATGACATCATCCAGAAACTCTATTTAAAAAGGAAATTGCCCATATTATTGGTATCCCAAAAAACAGGCGCCAGCATCAAAGTGGTGAAAACAAATAAATTCTTTATCATAGCGGTCATTGTGTCCATCAAAGAAAATCTGACCTCTATCATGGAATGGTTCATGAACGAAAATTAATTATCAAAAAAGGCCCTAAATAAAATTTTTTCCTGTATCTTATAACAAAGCCATCATCAATTTAAAATGAGAAAGGTCGATGAAAATGATTAATAAAGGATTATTGGTAAAACTGAATAAGAACGATGCCATTGTAATGTCTGATCATGGTCGCTTTGAGCGAATTATATTACGTGACAATATGCAAATAGGTATGAGAATTCAATTTACAGATGATGATTTGATCAAATCGACCCATAACAGGAAGGAGTTTGTCATGAACGCAAAGACAAAAATAATATCAGCAGTAGCTGTCATGGCTATTGTAGCAGTAGGGGCATTTGGATATCCGCTCATCAACCAACCCAATGAGAAAGCAATTGCGCAGGTGGATCAAGCCTTAGAAGTCGCCGATGTCATCGAAGTTGCAGAAACCATGAATTTTTCCGCAATAGTTACGGTAGACATCAATCCTAGCTTCAAGCTCTCAGTGGACGAGGACGACAAAGTCGTTGATATCAAAGCGATGAATGACGACGCCAAAACAATCAAAGTCGATGATTTGGTTGGCATTTCAGTTGAAAATGCAGTAGAACTGATCGTACTAAGATCCAATGTTGCAGGATTTATTGATTCGACAGATTTGGATGATGATTTTGTTTTGATTTCCGTCGCAAATGTCAATGAAGAAGATGATGACGAAGTGGAAAGTGAACAAGCTGAAAAAATCTTAGAAGCAATCAAAGAAAAAGCCAAAGAGAGCAATACTCTTAAAGATGTTACACTCGCTATGACAAAAGTGGATGAAGAGACCATGAATGAAGCGGAGAAGAATTCTCTTATTGCTGGAATTATGAACTTTACTGATTCACAGAACATGACTGTCAAAGAGTTTTTCGAAGATGAAGATAATCTTAATAAATTTTTAGCTTCAAATGATGTGATTCCTCAAGATATTGAGAATAAAATTAAATTGATGTCAGAATATCTCGATGACTTAGACGATTCAACAATGAACAAAGAGACATTGGATCAAGCATTCAGAGCGTCAAAAGACACATTTTTCGAAGCCAAAGAGCAGTTTCAACAGGCAAATGATGACTATAAAGCAGCACTTGAATCTGGTGATCAAGCTACAATAGATGAAGCCAAAGAAAATTTGGATGCAGCTGAGGCTTATAAAGATCAAATGGAACAAGCTAAAGATGATGTAGAATCCATTAAAGAAGTTTTAAAGTCGATCTATGAAGGTGATGATTCATCGGAAATGAAAGACCAAGAAAAAGATGAATTGGATAAAATCATAAAACGCAATCTTAAAGAACAAGAAAAACTAGAAGCTGAAGAGCAAAGACGTATTGAAAAGCAAATCAAGGAAGAGCTGAAACGTGAAGAAGAACAAAAGAAACTCGAAGAGCAAGAGAAGAAGGATGAAGAAAATAACGTTTAAATAAAACTTAAATGAGCAGAGGAGCATTTCTCCTCTGTTTTTTTTTGAATAAAAGTATAATTTTGCTATAATTGATATAAGATTCAAAATATTGCTTGCGAAGAGGTTGGATATGGGACATTATACAGCTCGTAGTGGTTATGAACAACTGGTAGAGAGGCTTAATCGCTTTCCTCAAGGTGCACCACCGTCAGAAACACTTTATAAGATTTTAGGGATTCTCTTCGACGAAGAAGAGGCAAAACTCGTTTCGCAGTTACCTATACAATCGTTCAATGTTGCAGAAGCAGCTAAGCGTTGGAAACTGCCTGAAACAGATGCAACAATCGTGCTTGATCGTCTGGCGCGTCGTGCGCTTCTAGTTGACTTTGTGAAGGATGGCACGACATACTATGTACTTCCACCGCCAATGGCAGGATGGATAGAGTTTTCCATGATGCGCATACGAGAAGATATAGATCAACATAGCCTTGGACAGTTGCTGCATCAGTATATGAATGTAGAAGAAGATTTTGTAAAAAACCTTTTTTTTGGTTCAGAAGAAAAAATAGTACGATCTTTTGTCAACGAGCAAGCTCTGTTAAAAAGTACATATAACCAACCATCTGATGGTGATTTAGAAGTCATGGACTATGAACGCGCAACACATATTATTCGTTCGGCAGAACATATCGGCATAAGCATGTGCTATTGTCGACATAAGATGGAACATGTCGGTAAAAATTGTGATGCGCCGATGGAGATCTGTATGACCTTTGGTAAAACTGCCGACTCACTGATTCGATCAGATTATGCGAGACGAATAGATGTAAAAGAGTGTTTGGAACTGTTGGAGGTTGCTTATGCTCATAATTTAGTGCAAATAGGTGAAAATGTTCAAAATGAAGTTGCATTTATTTGTAACTGTTGTGGCTGTTGTTGTGAAGCTCTTTTAGCTGCACAAAAATATGGTACGTCACAAACCATAGCAACAACTAATTTTTTACCAAGAGTCGAGTTGGAGAATTGTAAAAAATGTGGAAAATGCATAAGCGCTTGTCCTGTCAGTGCTCTTGGAGATAAAGGGGATGCCATCGGAAAGACGCCTATCGTTCAGGAAGAAATGTGTTTAGGCTGCGGCGTCTGTATCCGAAACTGCCATTTTGATGCATTGGCACTTGAGCCTGTGGATCAGCGCCGGATTACTCCCGTAAATTCAGCTCACCGTGTCGTGCTTATGGCACTTGATAAAGGAACGCTGGCAAATCTCATCTACGATAACCAGTCACTAGCCTCTCATCGCATACTCGGTGCGCTGTTTACAGCTATTTTAGCATTACCGCCAGCAAAACAATTGGCTGCAAATGAACAACTGCGATCGAAGTATCTTGCTAATTTAATGGCTAAGAGAACCAAATAGACAAATCATGACACAAAAAGTCGGGCGAGCTTCCAAGTAAATTGATATCTTATAAGTACAGAGGGGTGGTGATGAATATGGGATGGATTGAATCCATTGGTGATGCAATCGATTATATTGAAAAAAATATTACTCAGGAACTGACAATCGAAGACATTGCCAAACAAGCCTATGTGTCTCCATTTTACTTTCAAAAGGGATTTGCAATGCTTTGCGGGTATACAGTTGGTGAGTACATCAGACAGCGAAGGTTATCACTTGCAGGTAGTGAGCTTATAGCCTCTGATGAAAAAATCATAGATTTGGCACTCAAATATGGCTATGATTCTCCAGATAGTTTTACAAAAGCATTCAGTCGATTCCACGGCATCACACCTACAGCTGTTCGTAAAGAGGGCGCAACAATCAAATCATTTGCGGCTTTAAAAATCAAATTTTCTTTGGAAGGCGGTTTTATTATGGATTACAAGATTATTGAAAAGGAAGCATTTACAATCATCGGATTTTCAAGAATGTTCAGCTATGAGGAATCAAAGATGGAGATTCCAAAATTTTGGACAGAACATTTTCAGTCGGGAAAAGGAGAAATCATATGTGGCATGTATGGAGTCTGCTTCGATGAAAACTATGGAAAAGATGAGTTTGAGTATTTAATCGCGGATCATTACGATCCATCAAAAGAAATACCAGAAGGTTGTGTGTCAAAAGTTATACCTAAGCATACTTGGGCAGTCTTTCCTTGTACGGGACCAATGCCAAATTCTATTCAAGATATGAATGAAAA
>JAIOSU010000235.1 GCA_021107455.1 Clostridiales bacterium
AATTCCATCACCTTTGTGAGTGGTAGAAGGATAATTTGATTCTTGTAGATTAGAAATTTTCTCTCTGGTATCTTCTAACAATTTAATTATTTCCTTATCCCCAATAGAATTTATCTTTTGGGTCAAAAGATAAATTCCTTGTTTGCTTTTTAGATCAGGTATTGCTTCTAACACATTTTCGGGTGTAGGACCTGTAAAGGAATTATCTTCTTTACCAAAGTTTGCCATGAGTACCATGGACAAATACTTGATAAAATCATCTAATTTTTTAGCCAATCCTGGATCTATTTGCGAATTTCCCTCATTCACTAATGAATAATTTTCAGAACAATATCTATCCATCTCCGCTAAATAATTTATCAAAGGAATACGATTCATCTTATCTTTATCTCGCATACCTTCACATATTGTCAAGCGTATAAAATTATGAAGTTCGTTTTGAAAAGTCCCATTTGATACAATTCTGTCAACATAAGAATGGATTTTTAAATAATTTTTTTCTAACGCATCTTTCAAAATTATTCTTGATGATTCTCCTTGAATATGGCTTGTATTTTTTTCATACCAATCTGTCTTAAACCTTTTCCCGAACTCTGGTAATTCATTTTTCAATAACCTGGCGATTAAATTCGTCACTGGCAGTTTTTGAGTGGCTGCAATTAATAAATCTAATGACTTAACAATGCCATTGACATCTGTAATTTCCACGGGATATGGCCATATTAAAACGTGTAAGACTAATGCGAGGAGTTCATTCTGCTCGCGTACTCTGAGATTTGTAGGTAATGCCACATTGTATTTTTCAATAAGTAATGACGCCATTGTAGGAAGAGATAGTGAATATGCACAATCCACAACATTCTTTCTTGAAGCTTCTTTGTTACTACCTATTTCTTGTAGAAGTATCTTGGAAATACTTGCAGCTTCCTCCCAGGTTAGTGGTATTCCGTAATATTTATACGATTTTAATAAGTTGAAATATGTTTCAATATTCTCATTAGAATTAAAATCAGCAGATTCAATTATTACCCTATTAATTGAACGCGAATAACTAATAGCATTAATCATAAATGCAAACATGTTGTCTGATTTATAAGAAGCCGCTTTTAATAAGCCATTAGCAAATTCTCCTTGTGAAAGGCCTGAATTATAGCCTATATTAGCCAGAAAATCGCCTTTTTCAGTAAACCCAAATCCGAATGCACTTTCTTTTTCTGCTAGAAATTGGCAAATTTCAACTACCCCGTCGGTTCCAAATTCCTTCGCCCAGGAATACATGAATTTATGTTTGCCATTAACCCAATCTTCCAAATAGTCTCTAAGTTTTGTCATTTCTATTTAGCTTAACATTTTCAATATTTCCAATCTATCATCCTTATTAACGATTGCAATTGTTTTACTTTGCTGATTGTATTTAACACTTTTTACTGAACTGGTGAGATATTTCTGTGGTTCACAGGTATTAGTTTCAAGATCATAAATTTCCAACCAATTATATATTGAGATAAATAAGATTCGTTTTTCAAGGAATACAGGATTTGTATCTGAATTAAGATTATTCAATATTAAGGTATATGTCAAATCTTTAATATCAATTCTATACAGTTCACCGACATTCTTTTGAACGAACAATATTCCATTTTCTACTAACCAATAATTTGTGATTTTCCCGACACCGAGGTTTATTGTTTTTTTAGATTCCCACTCATTGTTTTGAAATATGTTTAATTCGCCACTAGATAAAATTTCAAATCCCTGAGGTGGGATATATATTTTGTCTTCAAGTAATTCTCCATTTCTAATATTGATTGCATTCCATTCACCAAATTCTTCCTTTATGTAATAAATCCCTTTTGAATGATCTAAAAAAGAATTGTTAAGATAGTTTTCATCAGAATCGAGTTTTAGAGAATTCGACCAAATAGGTTGAAACCCATCTAAACTCCATGCTTTTATATCACCAAATACTGAATGTGTCAGTATAATGTTGAATTTCTCATATTCAGTAATTTTTGTTAGTGGATCTTCAATTTCAATAGTTTTTATCAGCCTATTATCAATTATATCTATTATTGATATTTTTTCATCCGAGTATAATAGAAATAAATTTTGACTTCTGATATGGAAAAAATGTGAACAGTATAATTCATATGCTTTATTGAGAATCAACTTCAAAGGAGTATCATTAAATGTTTTTATTATTGTTTGCATATCAGACATCATTTCACCAATCCTTTTATGTCTTTTCTCAACGCAATAAATTATGTTTTTGTCTTCTATAAATCCACAAAACGAACATTTATAATCATTCTCATTATTGCTCGGGTTATTATCAATTCTGGACTGTGTAATTTTACCTGTTTTTTGAATTGTCAAAAGGTGTTCACTTTTATAATATGAGCTTATAATTTCATCATTAAATTTTAAATCATTTGTTTGATCTTTAACTAAATGAAAGATAGCCTTGCTCAATTGAATCAAGATCCCAAATTCCCTATGGTAACTTATAATTCTCATTATCGGCGCAGCAATTTTTAATGTATCATCTCTAATACAATTTTGAAGTTTATCGATTTCAAATACATCCCAATTTCCGTTAAGGCTGCTTACCAAAAATCTTCCATTTCCAAAAGAATATAAATCCGTAATAGATTCATACGAGATCCTTTTATATACCACTTTTTGCCAGTGATATTTTCTTGCCAGTGCAATAATTTCTCCTTGTGTAGTACCAATCAATAAGTATTCAGAGTTTGATAAGTATGAAATAGTTGATAGTCCTGATTCGCTTTGATAGATTGTTTCAATGAAATCTGTTTGGCTATGACATATATGGCTTAAACATATCCTTCTAGCAAGTGAGCATGTTATCACTTCTGAAGATTCCTCGATAATCGAGGGTATACTACTATTGTAAATCTGGTTTAAACAAGCAATAAAACCATCATTTCGCTTTATTAATCTGAGTATCCCATCATTGGTCCCGCATAAGATCAAGTCTTCC
>JAIOSU010000051.1 GCA_021107455.1 Clostridiales bacterium
CATCAAAAAGAACGCCTGCAAGTAAAGACACCTATCCCATAGGCTATAAAAATTCTCAATATGCGGCACTTGCAGGTGATTTGGGTTATGTATTACCGAAAGCCTAACAACTAAGTTGAAAACAGACACGAATAGGAAAGATATTTTTTTTGCGGTGTGGCCGCGGCTTAACTTAACTTAACGTTCTGTAAATAGAGGGTCTATGAGTCTTGACGTATTGATAAAAGCAATTGAGTTTTCAAGTAAAAATGTACTCGAATTAAAATTCGAGGAGAACAACAAATATCATACTGTCTCATTGGGTATTTACTGTTCTCTCATTGAATTGGCTAAGTCATTTCAACTTTTAGCCCCCGACGCAATAAGAGCAGGCGCTCTTACCCTTTATCGGTCCTTTTTAGAATACTATGTAGATCTTAAGAACTTAAGTCTTGATGATAAATATATTTATATACTTGAATTAGATGATGCAAAGACAAAAAAGAAGCGACTTGATTTATCCAGTAAGGGGAATATTTATTATAAGTCTTTAAGTACATTTGCAGATGAAGGCCTTCCCAAACTCAAACTTGAAATTTCTAACCTCCAATCTTCATTAAATAAAAAGTCTTTCAGTATCAAAGATAAGTTCATAAAAGCCAATGTGAAAGAAGCATATGAGGGCCTGTATTCATATCTATGTTGCGAGGCTCATTGCAGCCTTAGCGGAATTATAGATCGTCACTTTCGATTTTCAGAAGATGGATCTCATATTGAAGTATTGGCTTATAATTACAATGAAGATGAAAACGATATATTTTTCTTTATCAATATGGCTAATAATTTGATACATGCTGGTGAATTAATATGCTCAATTACAAACAATGAATTAATCACTGAATTTCAAGGGTATAGAGATCAAATTGTTCAAAGTACAAAAGATTAATCACATAAAAAAATGCAGAGGACGCAAAAAACCGCGCCCCTGATTTCAACGTTCACGGCGGCTGAGCCGCATTCTTTTTGGGTTTGGAGTAAGGCTGTTTTGGTGTTAATAATATTTTTTTGAGAACTTGCATTGCTTTGATATTGTAGCATGATCAAATATTGGCAAGCCACAGGTAAACTCCTAAAGTAGAATTATATTCTAAATGGAAGAAAAAAGGAATTAAATGACATCAAAACCGATATTCATAAGTCATGCAATATTAAATAAGGATCTTGCTGATATACTTGTCGACCTTTTTGAAACGGGTATCGGCGTGGACGATAGCCAAATATTTTGTTCCTCCTTGGAAGGGATGAATATACCAAGTGGTGTAGATTTCGTTCAGTTTATTAAATCCCAAATAGAGAAACCCAAAATCGTAGTAATGTTACTAACAAAGGAATATTTTAATAGTCCATTCTGTTTATGTGAGCTGGGTGCTTCCTGGGCAATGTCACATAAGATGATTCCTCTGCTTGTTCCTCCTCTCGATTACAAAGATGCAAAAGCCGTTTTGTTAGGTAAACAATTGCTTAAAATAAATGATAAAGACCATCTCAACCAAATGACAGATGAAGTGATCAAGATCTTAAACATTAAAGGTAAGAAAGTTGCTCGATGGGAGAGCCAAAGAAGAAAATTTTTGAAGGGGCTGAAAAGTTATTTAAAAGGATATAAACCAATATTTTCAGTTACTGAAAGTAACTATAATGAACTAAAAGAAAACTATGATGATGTTCTCGAAGAACTTGAGCTATGTGAAGATCAGAAGGACGATTTAGAAGAAACCATTGAGAAACTTAAAAAAACTAAAAATAAAGAAGAAGTTAATTCTATCTTAGTCGCCCATATGGATATATTCGAACAATTTGAAGCGTTGTCTCAAGCAGCCAATGAATCAATGTCCGGTCTGCCATCGGTTGTAAAAGAAGCCCTTTTTTATCATTTCCGAGGAGATCAAATTGATGCGATAGGCATTGGTAAAGAGGCCCTGTGGGATGATCTTAAAGATGCTGATGAAGATGGCTATATTGAGTATAATGAAGAAGGAGTGTCACTTGTTGAAGAAAATATAGAGGTTGAGGAAGCATTACATGCATTAAATGAATTACAATCTTTCATAAACTCAGATGAAATATCAGAAATAGAAGAACTTTATAAAGAAAACCCTAACGTTGCATAAAAGTTTTTCATAAATCACTTCATTCTTACGCCGCTTTTTGCAACACGTCCATAAAATGTAGTAAATCTTTTCGTACCGCCCGGTTTGGACTCATAGTAAGGGTGAGTTTCCCTTGGGGGCGAGTTAAACGGCCTGCTCTTTGGATTATTTGATGGCGAAGGGTACTCAATTTTTTAAATCTCCAGGCAGATGGACGTTTTGGCTTTGCCCTGCGTGCTGCCGGGTGGGCTATCATCTGCATCTCCCTTGATAAATTGTGAGCCATCATGGAAGCAAGGGTGAAAACTTGATTTGATGATAACCGCTTGCATGGAATAACACCGAGGCCATTATCAGTCTTCGCATCGCCGAAAATAGATTCCTGAGACCCACGACCATTATGGAAAAGGACAACTGCTTTGGCAGATTCAGTTTTGTTGGTTGCAATAACCTTGTATTCATAATTCAGATCAAGAGGTACAAAAAGATCCAACTGGAGTGGGCCCTTTTGTGGCTTTTTAATTTTCTTTCTGGTAAACACGAAGCGGAATTCAGCATTCCAGGATTCGGGTTTCCACTGAGTTTCAAAATATGACCAATTTTTATCAATTTTATTCCATGAGCTACAATCTTCAATCATCTTCTTCAGCACACCAAATCTGGCGAAAGGTACAGATGTTGTAAATTTCACATTGTTTTGCGCCATTATGGAAATAATCTCTTCATTGAAAAATGCGCTATCCATACGAGACTCAATGGTAGCCTCGGATAATTCGGATTTGATATTATTAAAACACCGGAGCATAAAATCTCCTGCACCATTTGAATCATGAACATTACCGGGACGGTGGTGGATATCAAAAAACTGGCCTGTCTGGGCTACAGTACAAAAAAGCGGGTAATAACTTCTGGCTCCTTTTTTAACTTTGTTGAAACCAACGGCAGATCCTTCTGCATGTCCTTTTGTGGATAAAACCGAACCGTCAAAATCAAGGGTAAGGCGTACAAAATTTTCCCGTTGAAATCCATGGATAACAAATGATCGTGACAACCTACGAAGATTATCAATACTCTGAATATCCATCTGAGCCAGGCTTCTTGAAATAGTTGAAACATCTGGAAGTTTTTTCAATCCCATTAAACGGAGTACCAGTGGATCATCACGGTAATAATTGACTTCTCTCAATCTCCGAAAACCCAGAATCAAATGTATCACAAGCAGCATCACGATCAAATGTTGCTTGAAACTTGGGGATTTCGTTACATGGGAAAAGCAATTTTTAAGCTTGTTTTTTAAATCAATCCGCTTAAACAACAACTGAAAAATCAAGAGACCTGAAAAAGAAGTGAGCTGTTGATCTTCAAATCGAATCGTAGGA
>JAIOSU010000280.1 GCA_021107455.1 Clostridiales bacterium
ATAAGGGTCGAATTCACAGAATCAGATTGTCCACGAGACCGGATTATATCACAGAAGAGATATTGGAACAGTTAAAATATTATGAAGTCGACATGGTGGAACTCGGATGTCAATCTTTTCACGAGGATGTCCTTTTGAAATCCAAGAGGGGGCACAACCGCAAAGCGATTTACAGTGCAATTTCAATGCTTAAGGCCTATGATTTCAATTTCGGCATCCAGCTCATGTATGGTTTGCCTGGTGATAGTGAGTCAAAATTTCTGGAATCGGTAGATGAATCCATAAAACTGAGGCCAAATTGTGTGAGGATTTATCCTGCACTGGTCATCAAGGAGACCGAGCTTGCGGAGTTGGCGCTGGGTGAGCATTATACACCTATAACGCTTGAAGATGCGGTAGCAGTTGTGGCTGAGGCATATAAGCGGTTTACAGTGAATGACATTCCGGTAATCCGACTGGGACTTCAAAAAACAGACTTGATCGAATTAGGCGCAGATGTGATTGCAGGGCCATTTCATCCAGCCTTTGGTGCTTTGGTCATGTCGTTTTTGTTTTTTGAAGCCTTATCAAATTATTTCAATCAATATGGATATGAGGAAGAACTCGAGGTTGTAGTCAACAAGAGTCAAGCTTCATTTATAAGTGGACAGGGAAAAATCAATTGGATCAAACTCAAGGAAATCTATGGTGAGTTGAATTTCAGAATCATCTCAGATGATTCCATACCTATTCACACCATAAAAATAATCAGTAAAAATACCACGCATTCCATCAATGTAATGCGATAATCAGGGGTGAAATCTTGTATTTAAAAAGAGTAGAAATGAGAGGATTCAAATCGTTTGCAGATAAAACGGTCATAGAGTTCAAAAACGGTGTGACTTGTGTTGTTGGTCCAAATGGCAGCGGCAAGAGCAATATCACCGATGCTGTCAGATGGGTTCTCGGAGAACAGAGGGTAAAGACTCTCAGAGGGTCCAAGATGGAGGACGTCATATTCAGTGGGACAAAACACAGAAAGTCCCTTGGATTAGCTGAAGTTAAATTGATTTTTGACAATTCACAGCAATTCTTTCCACTGGAGTATGATGAAATATCAATCGTGCGTCGCGTGCGTCGTTCAGGAGAAAGTGAATATTTGTTGAATCAGATGCCCTGTCGTCTCAAAGATGTCAGAGAACTTTTTATGGACACAGGCATCGGACGAGAAGGATATTCAATTATCGGACAAGGTAGGATAGATGAAGTACTTAGCAACAACAAAGATGAAAGAAGAATGCTTTTTGAAGAAGCGGCTGGAATTGTCAAATACAAATCACGAAAGACCGAGACAGAAAAAAAATTAAAGACCACGAGTGACAATTTATTGAGGATTCAGGATATACTATCTGAAATTGAAGATCGTGTTGAACCCCTTAGAATTGAAAGTGAGCGTGCAGAGAGATATATTGAGCTGAGTGAGATATTGAGAAATATTGAACTGCAAGCTTTTGCCAAGCGTTATACAAATTGTGAACAGTCTATTTTAGAAGTTTTTAAGAACAGAGCAGAAATTCAAGATCAAATCAAAGCGCTTTCCGAAAGACAGACAGATCTCAAAAATGATTATGATACCAAGGATTCTGCACTTTATGGAATCAATCAAAAGTTGCGTACCCTAGAGGATGAACTTCACGAGGTTATGAACCTTGAAAGTAAAACACTGGGTGAAAAACAATTGATGATTGAGAAAATTTCAAATTTTGATTCCAATATCAAACGAATCAAAGATGAAATCAATGAAGTTGAAGAACATATTCTCAAAATCGAAGAAGAAAAAAATCAACAAATACGAGAGCGAGATGATATAAGCGATAAGAAAAATTCATTGATTGCAAAAATAGAAAGTGTAACTTTGCTTAAGGAAGAAGCTTTGATAGAGCTGTCCAGAATGAAATCAGAGAATGATTTTGAACGACAAGAAACGATTGATTTACTTAATGAAATTGAAATCAAGAATAGAGAAATCGATAATTTCAGCAGATTTGTCGGACAATTGACTGAAAAATTGAATGCCATCGATGAAACCATTCGAATTCAAAATGAAACGATAGAATCCTCAAAGGAAGAACGTTCACAAATTCAAGGTCAAATCGATCAAATGAATGCAGAACATGATGCTTTGAACGGTAAGCTTGCCGATCAACTGAAATCGCTTAAATTTTTTAAAGACAAGAAAAATAGCACAACCACAAAACATGATGCCGCAACCAAAGAACTATCACAACTCCTCACAGAAAAGAAATTGCTCACAACAATGGAAGAGGAATTCGAAGGTTATGACAAGGGCGTTAAGGAAATACTCAAAAGATTGCCTGATAAAGAAGGAATAAGAGGTATCGTTGCCACATTGATTGAAGTGCCTAAGGAATACGAAGTGGCCATTGAAATCGCACTGGGCAAGGCGCTTCAAAATATAGTCTGTGACCGCGTCAGTGACGCCAAGCGATCTATAGAGTTTTTGAGGAAGAACGATCTTGGTCGAGTCACATTTTTGCCTCTTGAAAACCTCGGTGGTAAAGGTGAGCAAAGTGACCGGGTCGACAAGATGAAAAAAATCAAAGGATTCATTGGGGTAGCAAGTGATCTTGTAAAAATTGATTCTGAATTCAACAAGATGGTCGAACATCTTCTGGGCAGAATAGTCATTGTGGACAACTTTGAAACTGCTTCGGAACTTCTCAAAATAGACAATCTCAGATACAAAATCATCACCTTAAAAGGAGATGTGCTCGTACCTGGTGGACATATCACCGGGGGTTCATTCAAATCAAGAGTTAGCAATGTTCTTGGAAGAAAAAGACGAATCGGGGAACTTGGTCAAAGAATCAATGTTTTGCATGAAGAAACTTCCATCAGTGAATCTGAAATAGTCCAGTTAGATGGTTTGATAGAGAGTGAAGAACACGCTATCAAAATGCTTAGAGATTCCATTGATACCCTTAGAATGGAAAAGCTGAGACTAGAAAATCATAATGAGAACCAAGAACAGTGGCACAAGAACAATCTTGAGCAATTGACCAAACTTAATAGAGACTATGACACTCTGGAAGCTGAAAAGAAGTCCACAATTGAAGCAATCGATGATAGACGCCTGGAAATTGAAGCGGCTGAGCGACGAGCAAAATCTCTCGAAACCCAGCTGACAGATATCGGCGCTGGCATTACAAAAATAGAGTCCGATTTACAAGGTCACATCGACTCACTGACTACCTTTAAAATTGAACTGGCATCAGTTGAGCAAAATTTTGAGTTCAAAACCAAGGAACTATCGCGTATAGAAGATGATTATAAAACGACACTTCAAAAGAACAATCTTAGGATTTCTCAGCTGAGCACCTATGAAAAAAGCAAAATGGAAATATCGGGTATGGTGACAACCATTTCGGACTCCATAGAAAAGCTGGGCGACAAAATGATCTCATTAAGAGCAAATATTGAAGAAAATTATCGTGTAAAAAGAACTCATTCAGAATCTATTGGAGTATTGACACGGGACATCTCTGAAATGACGAGGCTTCAAGATCAATACAAAGAAGAGCTTCATCGTCTTGAAGTCAGAATGGCCAAACTGGAAGTTGAAAAAGATCTGGTTATTGCAGACTTATGGGATAAATATGAAATGTCCATAGCTGAAGCACTTCAAGTGGAACATAATTATCCTAAGACAGAAGTCAAGCAATTGAAAAATGATCTGAAGATGCTTGGAACTGTCAACGTGAACGCTATTAAAGAGTATGAAGAAGTTTCGGAACGTTACAAATTCTTGTCCGAGCAGAAAAAAGATCTTTCAGATGCCATTAAGCAGCTCGAAAAAATCATCAAGGAACTTGACCACAAGATGATCGAACTGTTCAAAACGCATTTCGAGCTGATCAATACTCACTTTAAAGATACATTTATCACTCTTTTCAACGGCGGAGTCGCTGAACTTCTCCTCACGGATTATGATGATTTGCTCAATTGCGATATTGACATAATCGCTCAACCGCCTGGAAAGAAATTGCAAAGCATCAACTTGTTATCCGGTGGTGAAAAGGCACTTACAGCCATAGCGTTATTATTCGCCATACTCAAAACAAAACCATCACCATTTTGTATTTTGGATGAGATCGAAGCCGCACTTGACGACGTCAATGTCTACAGGTTCGCAGCATTTATAAAGGAATATGCGGAGAAATCGCAATTTGTAGTCATCACTCATAGAAAAGGCACAATGGAGATTGCGGATACACTATATGGTGTCACTATGGAAGAGTACGGAATTTCCAAGATTTTATCCGTAAAACTTGAGGATGTGGAAGAAAAATTCAACTAAGGAGGGCCTTTTATGGCATTATCATTATTTTCTAAACTTAAAGAGGGTCTGGACAAAACGAGAAAAGGCATCACCGATAAACTTGACGATCTTTTCAACAACTATGGTGAAATCGATGATGAACTTTTCGATGAGCTGGAAGAAATACTGATTGTTGCAGATGTAGGTATGCAAACGACAATGAAACTGATTGATTCACTCAGAGAAGAGCTTAAAGTCAGAAGAGTCAAAGACGCAAGTGAAGTCAAGTCGGTTTTCAAAGATGTAGTTGAAATGATGCTGGCTGAAAATAACAGTGAACCCTTTAAAATTACGCAAGTTCCTACAATTATCATGGTGATCGGTGTCAATGGTGTTGGTAAGACCACCTCCATAGGAAAAATCGCCTACCATTTGAAAGAAGAAGGAAAATCCGTTTTGATTGCTGCTGCGGATACATTTAGGGCTGCTGCGATTGAGCAACTCAAAGTTTGGGGGGATAGAGTGGGAGTAAACGTCATTCATCAATCCGAGGGATCCGATCCAGCTGCTGTGATCTATGATGCGATTCAATCCGCTAAAGCGAAAAAGACCGATGTGTTGATTTGTGATACCGCAGGTCGTCTTCATAACAAAGTGAATTTGATGAATGAGCTTGCAAAAGTCTTTAGAGTCATTGAGAGGGAATATCCTGAAGCAAAAAAAGAAGTATTGCTTGTACTTGATGCCACAACTGGACAAAACGCGGTTCAACAAGCTAAAGTATTCAATGAAGCCGCACAAATCACAGGTATTGTACTCACTAAACTTGATGGAACCGCAAAAGGCGGCGTGGTCATGGCTATCAATTCTGAACTACAGATTCCAGTTAAGCTCATCGGCGTGGGTGAGGGCATGAATGATCTACAACCATTCGATGCACATGAATTTGTAGAGGCTCTTTTTAGTTGATTTTGAGATGTAAAGTAAAAATGCTTGACACGTCGTGTAATATGATTTATAATTTGTGAGGTAGTTATGTTTGAGAAAAAAATGCGTCTGGATGCACTATATGAATTTTATGGTAAAATGTTGACAGACAAGCAAAGTGAAATCATGAACCTGTTTTGCAATTTGGATTATTCACTCGGTGAGATTTCCGAAATACTGGGAGTCAGCCGACAAGCGGTTCACGATACAATCAAACGTACTGAGAAAAGTCTTGAAAACTATGAGTCTCAACTTGCTTTGTATGAACGTTTTAGGAACAAGCAAAGTAAATTTGAGCATTTGTATGAACTTGTTTTGGAATTTGAAAAAACGGACAATCATGCTTTGATTGAAACGATCAAAAATGTGATCCAGACCGAGATAGAATAGCAAGCACTGCTAATAGCAGGGGAGGACAACCGGTGGTATTCGAAAGCTTAGCGGAAAAATTGCAAGGCGCGTTCAGTCAACTGCGCGGCAAAGGCAAATTGTCTGAAAAAGATGTAAAAGATGCAATGAGAGAAGTTAAACTCGCGCTTCTTGAAGCCGACGTCAACTTCAAAGTTGTAAAGGATTTCATAAATACTGTAACAGAGCGTGCCATCGGGGAATCGGTACTTCAAAGCTTGACTCCTGGTCAACAGGTGGTCAAGATCGTCAACGAAGAACTTACCAATCTGATGGGCAAAACGCAAAGTAAAATCGAGTTTTCGTCAAAACCGCCTACCATAATCATGATGGCCGGTCTCCAAGGTGCCGGTAAAACGACAACGTGTGGAAAACTTGGTTCTTTACTGAAAAAAAATGGCAAACGTCCACTTCTTGTGGCGTGTGACATATATAGACCAGCCGCGATCAAGCAACTTGAGGTTGTAGGCGAAAAGGTCGGTGTACCGGTATTCACCCTGGGCGATCAAATCAGCCCGGTTGAAATAGCAAAGAAAGCTGTTGAACATGCCATCAAGTTCAATAACGATGTTGTCATTCTGGATACTGCCGGTCGTTTGCATATCGATGAAAAACTCATGCAAGAGTTGATCGAAATCAAAGAGACTGTCGTACCTAAAGAAATCTTATTGGTACTCGACTCCATGACTGGTCAAGATGCTGTAAATGTTGCAGAACATTTCAACAGTCAACTTGAAATAAACGGTGTCATCCTCACAAAACTTGATGGTGATACTCGAGGTGGAGCAGCTTTATCGGTAAGGGCAGTCACAGGAAAACCCATCAAATTTGCTTGTATCGGTGAAAAACTCACTGATATTGAAGAGTTTTATCCAGACCGGATGGCTTCAAGAATTCTCGGTATGGGCGATGTGCTTTCTCTCATAGAAAAAGCTCAAGAAAACTTTGATGAAGAAAAAGCCAAGAAACTCGAGTCAAAAATGAAAAATCAATCTTTTGATTTGGAAGATTTTCTCGATCAATTGGAACAACTTCAGAACATGGGACCAATCGGTGATTTGCTTGGTATGATGCCGGGTATGAACAAGAAGGCACTTCAAGGGGTTGAAGTCAATGACAAAGACCTTGCGAGAACAAAAGCCATCATCCAGTCCATGACCAGTAAGGAAAGACAAGATCCAGATATTATCAACGGCAGTCGTAAGAAAAGAATTGCCGCAGGTAGTGGAGTCCACGTTTCAGAAGTCAATAGATTGCTCAAACAATTTGAACAATCCAAGAAAATGATGAAGCAATTTGGACAGATGGACAAAAAAATGAAAAGAGGCGGGGGATTCAAATTTCCTTTCTTTTAATAAAAAACTAAAACTTTGAGGAGGTGAAAAATATGGCAGTTAAAATCAGATTGACAAGAATGGGTTCTAAGAAAAAACCTTTTTATAGAGTTGTCGTTGCAGATTCAAGAGCACCAAGAGATGGTAAATTTATCGATCAAATCGGTTACTTTAACCCACTTCTCGAAAGTGATCAAGTGAAGTTAGACGTAGAAAAAGCTAACCAATGGTTAAACAATGGTGCACAACCTACGGATACTGTTAAAGCGCTATTCAAAAAGCATGGCGTTTACGAAGCGAAGTAAAACTGAGGTGATACAATGAGCGAATTGGTAAGAGTAATTGCAGCTTCGCTGGTCGATAATCCTGAAAGTGTTGAAGTCAGAGAAGTTGAAGGCTCTCAATCTATCATTATCGAACTTAAAGTTGCATCTGAGGATATGGGTAAAGTAATTGGCAAACAAGGTAGAATTGCTAAAGCCATTCGAACAGTTGTAAAGGCGGCTGCGACTAAAGAGAACAAACGCGTTGTAGTTGAAATTATTCAGTAATTGAATCAAACAAGGCTATTTCAGTGTGTTTACACAAGAAATAGCTTTTTTCGTACGCATGAAAATAGGAGATATTTATGAAAAATAGTTTTAATATTGGTAAAATTGTGAATACACATGGTGTCAAAGGTGAAGTGAAGGTTTACCCTTATACCGATGATGTCAATAAGTTTGTAGATTTTGACCATCTGTATGTCGAAGACCAAAAAATTCAAATTGAAACTGTGCGGGTCCATAAAAATATGGCTTTGGTCAAATTCAAAGGATATAACAACATGGATCAGGTTTTACCACTCATGAATAAAAATGTTTTCATTGACCGTGATGAAGTGGATGATGGTGGTGAGGGTCATTATATTGTTGATTTGATTGGTTGCGAAATTGTTGATGAAGATGGTCTTTTGATTGGAGAACTCGTTGATGTACTTCAAAACACATCGCAAGATCTGTATCAAATCAAGCGGGCAGATAATGGTTCAGACTTCTATTTACCTGTCGTTGATGAGTTCGTCAGAGACATCGATCTCGAATCAAGAAAAATTACTGTTCACCTTATTGAGGGGTTGATGGAATGATATTCAGGATTCTTACGCTTTTCCCTGAAATGTTTGATGGCTTTATGAGCTCCAGCATTATAGGCAAAGCTATAGATCAAAACAAAATAGTGGTGAGCACTGAGAATATACGTTCATTTTCAAGTGATAAACATTCTAAGGTGGATGATGCTCCTTTTGGTGGTGGTGCAGGCATGGTTATGCGTGTTCAACCCTTAAAGGATGCTCTTTTGTCAAAACCGCTATCTCCAAATGGCAAAGTCATTTATTTATCTCCAAGGGGACAGACGCTTACACACGAAAAAGTGGTTGAGCTATCTCGATTATCTGAACTGGTGCTGGTGTGTGGACACTATGAAGGTGTAGATCAACGCTTCATAGACCGCTATGTCGACGAGGAGATCTCTATTGGAGATTATGTACTCACTGGAGGAGAAGTCGCTGCAATGGTCATCGTGGACAGTGTGAGTCGTATGGTGTCTGACGTGCTCAAAAATGACGCATCTGCTGAAGAAGAAAGCTTCGCCAATGGTTTGCTTGAATATCCACATTATACACGTCCTGCCATTTATGACGGTGACTCTGTACCTGATGTTTTATTATCCGGAAACCATGCTGAAATTGAAAAATGGCGCTATTCTCAATCGCTTGAAATTACAAAGTCTCGAAGACCCGATCTCTATGAAAAATATTTGAATGAAAAACACTTGAAATAGGTGTTTTGAAATGGTATAATACATCTTGGTTGAATTACGGATGGTCCTCTGGGCGAAATGCGCTTAAGAACATCTTTGAAGGAAGGAGGTAGTACAATGAATCAAAATATCATTAAGACTATCGAGAATGAACAAATTAAGACTGATCTTACTGAATTTAACATTGGTGATACTGTAAAGGTTCACTTGAAAGTTAAAGAGGGAAAGAGAGAAAGAGTTCAGATTTTCGAAGGTGTTGTCCTTAAAAGACAAAACGGTGGCATAGCAGAGACTTTCACAGTAAGAAAAATTTCTTATGGTGTTGGTGTTGAAAAGACTTTACCACTTCACTCACCTAAAATCGAAAAAATCGAAGTAATCAGACAAGGTAAAGTAAGAAGAGCCAAGTTAAATTACTTGAGAGCAAGATTAGGAAAATCTGCAAAAGTTAAAGAGAAGAAGAATTATTAATTCTAAGTAGAAAGGGACTATTCAGTCCCTTTTTATTTATTTGGAGACATGACATGATGTGTTAAAATAGAGTAAAGAGATTAAGGAGTTCGAGATGAGTATAAATTGGTACCCTGGACACATGAAAAAAACAAAGGAATTGATTGTCGCCAACTTAAAGGTGGTCGACGTGGTAGTAGAACTTTTAGATGCCAGAATTCCAATCAGTAGCAAAAATCCGCAATTTGATACATTGGTGAGTGAGAAAAGAAGAATCGTGGCACTGAACAAGTATGACTTATCAGATCCGGTTAAAACCAGAAAGTGGGTCAATTATTATGCTGAGCAAGGTATAAAAGCCATTCCAATCAATTCTCTTTCGGGTCAAGGCATTCCCGAACTTATGGCTGAGGTGAGGCTTGAGTCGGTGGATGTCATCGAAAAGATGAAGAGGCAAGGACGCATGCTTAGACCAATCCGTTTGATGATCATCGGTATTCCAAACGTTGGAAAATCATCACTCATCAACAAATTGGCAGGAAAAAATGCAGCAAAAGCTGGCAACAAGCCAGGAGTGACAAGAGGAAAGCAATGGATCAGACTCAACAAAGAAGTTGAACTTTTTGATACTCCGGGTATACTATGGCCAAAAATCGAAGAAGATATCACGGGTATTAAATTGGCTTGTTCTGGCGCAATCAAAGATGAAATTCTAAATATTGAAGATATAGCTTTTCATTTACTGAAAATCATATATAAAAAATATCCGGACGCAATATCTTTACGATATGGCATTGAACAAACCGAATCCGATCCGGTTGAAATCATGGGGCTCATCGGAAGAAGGCGCGGTTGTCTTTTGAAAGGCAATATGATTGATTATGAAAAGGTTGCAAGACTTGTGATAGATGAATTCAGAAAAGGCATGATGGGTCCTATCTCACTTGAGGATCCCGAAGATTTGCTTGAGAGGCATGATGATGAGCAAGAGTAAAAGCGTCCAAGATATCAAAAAGCTGTCAGAAGAAATTAGTGTGGAGGATTATCCCGAGTTTTGTAAAGCCTTGGAATCGGATGAACGCAAAGCGGTTGCGACGATAATTACTCGGTTGCATCGAAAATATGAATTACACAAAAAAGAACAACAAAGAATGATAAAAATATTTGAATATGAAAAGGCCGCAATAAACAGTGGATATGTACTAATAGCTGGAATAGACGAAGCAGGTCGTGGGCCACTTGTTGGACCTGTTGTCGCAGGGGCAGTAGTTCTTGACTTGAGTGTGGATTGGACAGGAATTGATGATTCCAAGAAATTGTCTGAGGAAAAGCGAAACTACTTTTACGAAAAAATTGCCAAACATGCCATTTCATATGGTGTGGGAATTGCTTCACATGATGAAATCGATGAAATCAATATCCTTAACGCTACAAAACTCGCAATGGCGAGAGCACTTGAAAAAGTTAATGCAGATTATTTGCTTATCGATGCCGTTAAACTTACCGATATTCCAATTGAACAAAAGTCTATAATCAAAGGTGATTCTCTCAGTGCTTCGATTGCTGCTGCGTCTATAATCGCCAAAGTGACTAGAGATCGGATGCTCCTTGAATTACACGAGGCATACCCTATGTATGATTTTAAAAACAACAAAGGCTATGGTACTGACAGTCATTATAGAGCCATAAGAGAATTTGGAATAATCAAAGAACACAGAAAGAGTTTCCTAAAAAACATTTTGTAGTGGTGAACATTATGAGGATTACTAATCAAATGGTGTTGCAAAATTTAATGAACGCTTCTCAGGTAGTCGCCAAATCTGGACTTTCACCTGAGCAAAAAGCACTCATTGGTAAAATGATCGAAGGACAGATCGTTAAAGCTGATGGTGCGTTTTTGACGTTGAATTCAGATGGGGTGGAACTTAGTTTGCAAAATCAGACCAACCAACCACTGGAAAAAGGGGACTGGATTACTGCTGAGATCATCGATATCAAAGAGGGATCCTTGGTTGTGAACATCAAATCTGAAACTTTAAACGAAAGTGATCAAAAATTAGCTGGTCTGCTTACTAAATTGAATCTGACTGCGAGTGAAGACCACATTAAACTAGTGGATGCACTGGTCAAGAACAGTATTCCTGTCACGAAGGAAAACGTTGCTCTGATGAAGCAATCCATGCTTGAAGTGAAATCCTTATTGGGTGAGTTTGAAAAATTATCACCCCCTCAAAAAACATGGGTACTTGAAAATATGGAAACTCCTGTGAAGACGCTTGTCATGCAGTTGATAGAACAACCCGCACCAAAGTCAATCCTACTCAAATACCTATTGATCAGGTCTCAAGCGAAAGCAATATGAGTAAAGAAATGCCTGCAGACATCAAAATGCAATCATCAGTTATAAGTCCCGAATTTCAGAGCAAAGAACTTGTGGCGATTTTAAATGATATTATGTCATTTCAAGTGGACCCAAAGTCAAAAGAAGTCGGTGATGCCGTTGTGAAATTGCTTCAAACTTTTGATTTCGAAAAAGACAGCACGCTTATAAAAAAAGAATTGGTACTCAATATCAAGAATATGATGTTCATTGAAAATGAGTTGAATCCAGTCAAGTCCATAGGAGACAGTTTCGCAAAAATCGCTGATATTGTAAAAGCAATGCCTGTAGATCGTGATGCTATTGTTGCGCTTTTGGCAGCACTTTCAGAGGATCAGCCAACCTCAGAAAAACTAGACATTTTGACAAAGTTGCTCCTAACTGAAAATCTCGATGAAGAGTCCAAGTCTCAAATCAACAAAGAGGTTTTGTTTGTAAAAGAGGCTGTTCAAATGACGAAATCAACCAACGATACATTTGTCATGATGCAAATTCCAGTTATGATTGAGAATGAGAATAAAACAGTTGATCTCTATGTCAAGACCAAGAATAAAAAAGTAGATCCTGATGAAATGAGTCTTTTGATCGCTCTTACCACAAAGCAATTTGATGAAGTTCGATGCCTTGTAAGCAAAACTGGAAATCATTATCGTTTGGATTTCAGTTTCAAGGAAGAAGAATATAGGGAACAATTCAAGGCAATGGAAAAAGAGCTTAAAAGTGCCATAGGCTTACTAGGCATTCAATCATTTGATGTCACCTTCAGTTTGGTGAGATCAGATTTTGCAATGGAATCAAAAAACGAATCAACTGATTTCACGACTATTGATATCAAGGTATAAGAGGTACTTTATGAGTAAAGACAAGAAAAAACTTGCTACAGCACTTAAATTCAATCCAGAAATTGACATTGCACCTCAAGTTGTCGCGAAGGGGTTTGGTTTGATTGCAGAAAATATAATCAATCGGGCAAAAGAAAACGACATCCCAGTATATGTGGATGAGAAATTGAGTACTCAACTTTCAAATCTTCAAATTGGAGATCAAATCCCCTACGAGATGTATGAAGTTGTCGCAGAAGTTTTGATTTTCATCAGCCAAGTTGATAATAAAAAAAGGTGAAGATAAGTGAATAAAAGAAAAATTGGAAATGAAGGAGAGCAACTTGCATGTGATTATCTCATTGCAAATGGGTTTGCCATTGAAATGAGAAACCACTATACACCCTACGGTGAAATTGACCTTATAGGTTTAAAAGATGGAACGCTCTATTTCATAGAGGTGAAATTCAGACGAACAAATTCTTATGGGTCTGCCAGGGAATCGTTAAATTACAAAAAGAAAAAGAGTATGAGAGCATCTGCAATTCATTATCTGAAAAACAAGACCAATATATATATTCCTTTTAAGATTTCTTATTTAGGAATCACTTTGAACGATGGACTTAATGAATTCGATTTCATAGAAAGCATTTTCGAATGAAATGGAATATATTTTTTTTGACAAACTTCCATAATATGTATAAAATATAAACAAATGTAAATGGAGGTTGTATGTATAGTAAAGTAAAGTCCGCAGTCGTGGTTGGTCTTAAAGGCTCAGTTATAGAGATTGAAACGCAAATATCAAGAGGGATGCCTTATCATGTCATCGTTGGGCTACCAAGTCAAGTGATCAGAGAATCAAAAGACAGAGTGAAATCCGCTCTAAAGGAATCTGGAATACGTTTTCCGGATGATAGGATCACTCAAAATATGTTTCCAGCACACCTCAAAAAAGAAGGTGCTCATCTGGATCTACCCATTGCTATGGGAATCATGTGTTGCATAATAGAGCCCAAAGTTGATCTTCAGGGAATCGGGTTTATCGGAGAACTTTCTCTAGAGGGAAGAATCAGACCGGTAACAGGAGTATTAAGTTTGGTCGAAGGCTTTATTGAAGATGGCCTGAGACAGATTGTAATGCCGAGACAAAATCTACCTGAAGTCGGTGGCATAAAAGATATTGAGGTCTATGCATTCGACAATTTGAATGATCTTGTCAGAGCGGTTGAATTTGGAGAGATGTCACCTGCATCAATTGAAGAGGAAACAGTAAAACGTTCGGTGGGTCATCAAATTGATTTCAATGAAGTGATCGGTCAAAATCATGCCATCAGAGCTATTGAAATATCAGCTGTCGGGAACCATAATCTTCTTATGGTAGGTCCGCCGGGTTGTGGGAAAACCATGATTGCAGAAAGACTTAGGACTGTTTTACCTCCACTCACTCCTGAGAAGCAACTTGAAAGTGCAAAAGTCTACAGTCTACTTGGTGAACGGTCAACAGAAAATGAAAGGCCATTTCTCGCACCTCACCATTCCATTACAAGAGCTGCTATGATTGGCGGGACGAACGCTTTGATTCCAGGAATAGTGACAAGAGCGCATAATGGAGTACTTTTCCTCGATGAAATACTTGAATTTAAGAATGAAGTACTTCAATCCCTAAGAGAACCGATATCCAACTCTTCAGTTCTACTTACGCGAAATCATCAATCTGTAGAATATCCTTGTGATTTTCAGTTGATCGCGACCATGAATCCATGCCCCTGCGGAAATCATATGGCCAAGGATTTGAATTGCTCTTGCAATGATTTTGAAATTAAACGATATTTGAATAAATTGTCCGGTGCAATACTGGATCGCTTTGATATGCTGGTACTCATGGATCGTGTTGAACTTAAGGATGTTTCTGAAAAAAATAGATTTTTTGATTCCAAAGGGATTTCAAGTAGAATACTAAAAGCACTTGAACTTAAAAGACAACTGGAATCCAGCGGCATCGAGATCGAAATGAACTCAGAAGCGAGTTCTATCCTTATGAGATACTACAATTCTGGAAAGCTGTCCATGAGAGGACATTCAAAACTATTAGAAATCGCAAAGTCCATCGCATTGCTGGAAGGAACGGAGACTATCAATAGAAAATGCTTGAGTGAAGCCATTGCTTATCAGGGGTTTCATCGACTCAAGCAGAATTTGTAGGGGGCTTATGGATCGTTATATTTTCAATTTGAAATGTTTAAGACAATGGTGTCAACTGGATTCAAAGTCACAAAAGCTAATCACAAATTACTTTAAGAATATTGAACATATCCGTTGGGAAACCATCTCTACTGAATCCAAGACATTTAATATAGAAGGAAAAATAAATTTGCCACAAGGAACATCGAAATTTTGCTATGTTGATCAATATAATGCCTTCATGTCAAAGCTGAATGAATTTGATACAGAATATATCACTCCCAGGAGCATCTACTATTCTGAAGCGCTTCGAAATATGGACCAATCTCCTGAAATCCTATATTCAAAAGGAAACAGAGCATTGATTTCATCTCACCCTAGAGTTGCGATTGTAGGTAGTAGAAGACCCACTTCATATGGCAGAAAGGTAGCCTCGGAATTATCTAGGCATCTTGCGGCTCGTGGAGTGACAATTGTCAGCGGATTGGCACTGGGCATTGATGCCATTGCACACAGGGCTGCACTTGATTTGAAAGGTGGTACTATTGCCGTGATGGCATCTGGCGTCAACCGTGCATATCCCAGAACCAATGCATCCATCTATCATGAAATTATTGAGTCCGGTGGATTGGTTTTATCTGAGAAAGCTTTTGAAGAAGCACCAAAACCATATGAATTTCCACTTAGAAACAGGTTGATCAGTGCTATTTCAGATGTGGTTGTCATCATTGAAGCAGCAGAAAGTAGTGGAACACTTACAACAGCAATGCATGGCTTGAATCAAGGCAAAACAATTTTTGCTTTGCCGGGCAGTATCTATTCGGAGTTATCAAAAGGTACCAATAAGCTGATCTACGATGGTGCACTACCGCTGATCGATTATGATGACATATTGCTGGAATTAGGTATGGATTCTATAAATACCAGTACGATCAAGAAAGATTTATCAGGTTTAAGTCCTGTTGCACTTCAAGTATTCAATATCATCAATAAAAGAAACAAGATGGAAATCCATCGGATTTGCGAAGAAATGATGACGGAATATTCAGAAATTATTTCAGCCATAAATGAGTTGATTCTTGAGGATTTGTGCGATTTTGCCTCATTGACTGAAATTGAAGTTCTATAAAAAAGGCTTGACAAGTATGACAAAACTCTATAAATTTATTAGGTACACTTGAAGACTACAAAATTATAGTTTGGAGATGCAATATGTCATATCAACTTGTTATTGTCGAATCACCTGCAAAGGCGAAAACCATAGAAAAATTTTTAGGTAAAAACTTTAAAGTCGTCGCATCGATTGGTCATATCCGTGACTTGCCGAAAAGCACAATGGGTGTTGACATTGAAAATGATTTTGAACCTAAATACATCAATATCAGAGGTAAGGGAGATTTAATCAAATCACTCAGATCGGCTGCTAAAAAAGCAGACAAGATTTTCCTTGCAACAGACCCTGACCGCGAAGGTGAGGCGATTGCTTGGCACCTTGCTTATATTTTAGGTGTTGATATTGAAACGCCATGCAGAGTGTTATTTCATGAAATCACAAAAGACGCCATAAAAGCAGCCATTAAAACCCCTAGACCAATTGATGTTCAATTGGTTGACGCCCAACAAGCCAGAAGGGTCCTGGATAGATTGGTTGGATATTCCATCAGTCCGATTCTTTGGAGAAAAGTCAAAAAGGGACTAAGTGCCGGACGTGTACAATCTGTAGCAACCAAATTGGTTTGCGACCGCGAGAGACAAATATTGGCTTTTGATCCTAAAGAATATTGGAAAATTGAAGCCCAATCTGAAATGAAAAAAGAAAAATCACGTATTGATCTTGAATTCCATGGAAATGATGATGGAAAAATCGCACTGGACAATGAAGCTGCCGTTGAGGACATCATTAAAAATGTAGATAAAAAAGACGGTATAGTCACAAATGTTGAAAAAAAGAGAAAATTTCGTCATCCTTCAGCACCTTTCATAACGAGTTCATTGCAACAGGAAGCATCCAACCGATTTGGATTTACAACCAAAAAGACTATGATGCTCGCTCAGCAACTTTACGAAGGTATCGCCATAAAAGGAAGAGGAACTGTAGGTTTGATCACTTACATGCGTACAGACTCAACCAGAATCAGTGAAGTCGCCAAAGGGAGTATCAGATCTTATATACTGGAAACACTAGGTGAGGAATGGCTTGGACCTGACGACAAGAAACAAAAATCAGTGAAAAACGCCCAAGATGCCCATGAGGCAATTCGTCCGACATATGTTGAACTCAGCCCTGAAGAAGTGGAAACCGCTTTATCCAAAGACCAATTGAAACTCTATGAAATGATCTGGTCAAGAACAGTAGCCAGTCAAATGCAGAGTGCTGAGTTTGAAAGTTATGGTATGGAAGTTAAAATCGGTGATTATCTGTTCAAAGCATCGGGTAGTAAGTTATTATTTGAAGGATTTCTTAAAATTTACAGCGCGTCAAAACAAGCTGATAAGATTATTCCAGAAGTTATGGAAGGCGATGTTCTTAAAGTGCTTAAATTTTTACCTTCACAACACTTCACCCAACCACCTGCAAGGTTCACAGAAGCATCACTTGTAAAAGAGATGGAAGATTTGGGAATCGGTAGACCAAGTACTTATGCACCTACAATTTCCACAATTCTCAGTAGAGGTTATGCTGAAAAAGAAAAGAAAAGCCTTAAGCCTACAGAACTTGGCTTTATTATTGATGAAATCATGAATGATTATTTCAATACTATTGTGGATGTGGATTTCACAGCAGGAATGGAAAAAAGATTCGATGCCATTGAAGAAGGTGAAGAAGAATGGAAAAATACAATCCGTGAATTCTATAAACCTTTTGTCGACATGATAGAAAAGGCTGATCAAGCTATTGAAAAAGTTGATTTGACGGAAGAAACAGATATTCCATGTGAAAAATGCGGCAATATGATGCTGATCAGACATGGTAGATATGGCAAATTCTTGGCATGTTCAAATTATCCGGAATGCAATAACACAAAACCTATACTTAAAAAATTAGGAATTGCGTGTCCTTCATGTGAAGCCGGTGAAATTGTTGAAAGAAAATCTAAAAAGCTTAAAGTTTTTTACGGATGTTCTGAGTTTCCAAATTGTACTTTTGTTTCTTGGGATATGCCCATAGATAGAAAATGTCCTAAATGTGGTGACATTTTGACACAAAAGACCAATAAAAAAGGTACCACAATCAAATGTCATAACGCATCGTGTGATTATAAGGAATAATTAGGAGGAATAAGAATTGGAAAGCAATATATTGATTAAAATGCGAAAGTTGAATCGCATTCTTCAAACATCGGGGGCAACACAATTGTCGTTCAAGGACTTGTGCCATACCATGATGGGAATTTTGGACTCTAACGTTTACGTTGTGAGCAAAAGAGGAAAAATACTCGGTGTAAGCCTTATCGAGCAAGAAGATAGTGCTGTTATAAGCACAGATGGTGGAGAGCAATTTTACGATGTTGAAGAGCAAGAGAAGTTGCTCGGAATCACAGAGACGAAATTCAATGTCACTGATACTGAACTTTTAGGACTGTTCAAAGATGATATCGGAAGCTTCTCTAAGTTTGCTACAATCGTACCAGTGATTGGAAACGCTCAAAGATTAGGAACTTTTATCATTGCAAGAAGAGATAAGATCTATCTCGAAGAAGATTTGATATTGGCTGAATATGCGGCTACGATCATCGGTCTTGAAATCATCAGAGCTAAAAGTGACGAGCATGAGGAAATTGTCAGAAATAAAGCTATAGTACAAATGGCAATCAGTACACTCTCATACTCTGAATTTGAAGCCATAATCAATATATTCTCGGAACTCAATGGCGAGGAAGGTCTTTTGGTCGCAAGCAAGATTGCCGACAAGGCGGGTATTACCCGTTCAGTAATTGTCAATGCGCTCAGAAAATTTGAAAGTGCAGGCGTCATTGAAACACGTTCACTCGGAATGAAAGGCACGTACATCAAAGTGCTCAACGATAAATTGACCGAAGAATTGGAAAAAATCAAACAATAAATCCATAAAGTCCCACTTTATATTATTTATAGAGTGGGACTTTTAGCTTATTTACTAAAAACACTTTATTTTATACAATATATAGGATAAAATAATTTTAACAAAGGTATATATAGTAGTATGGAAGCAATTATATGAAGATTAAACAAAATTCTTAATATTACCGATAAATGAGTATAAAACCATCACCTGGGAGGTGAATCCATGTTAAGCAAATCTTTTGAGCGTATTGATCTGATCAACAAAGCGCTGGATGGTTCTTGGCAAAAAAACAATACTATTGCCAACAATATCGCAAATGTAAACACGCCAGGTTACAAAAGGCAAACAGTAAATTTCGAAGAAGTTCTAAGAAGTGAACTCAATAAAAGCAATTCAGTAAAGATGACATTGACCGATAAAGGCCATATGGATCCTTCACATCCAGGAGAGATTAAAGTGGAGACTATACAAAACACCAGTTATCGAGTGGATGACAACAATGTCGACATTGATGTCGAAAATGCCGAAATGGCAAAGAACACACTTTACTACAATGCACTTGTATCATCAATAAACGGTCAATACAGTCGACTCAAGTCTGTATTCAACATCAATAAATAATCCGGAGGTTAGAGATGAGCTTTTTCAATTCGATTAATGTAAGCGCATCAGGTTTGACTGCTGAACGCCTCAGAATGGATCTGATTTCTGAGAATATTGCAAACGCAAATACAACTAGAACACCAAGTGGAACACCATATCGTAGAAAAGTCGCTGTTTTCAGAGCTCAAGAAGCAAGTAGTTTCGAACAGATGCTTAATAATGCAAAAGGTCTTCAAACACTGGGTCAAGGTGTTGAGGTCGCAGGGATCACTGAGGATTTATCACCATTCAAAAAAGAGTATAACCCTGATCATCCAGATGCTGATGCTGAAGGTTATGTAAGCCTACCCAATGTGGAAATTGTCAATGAAATGATCAATCTGATATCGGCATCACGTGCCTATGAAGCCAACATTACTTCTGTCAACACGACAAAAGCAATGGCAATGAAAGCACTGGAAATCGGAAAATAATCCAAATGATAATGAGGTGATGAAGTGGCAATAAACGGTATTCAATCAAACATGTCCATAACTGGAAATAAATTGATGGAAGTCAACAAGGCACTTGAAACCAATAAAGTGGATTTTTCAGAACTTCTAACGAATGCTCTTGATCGTGTGAACGATGATCAAATCAATTCGCAAAATATGGGTGAAGCGTTTATGCTTGGCGAGATAGACAGTCTTCATGATGTGACCATCGCTGGAATGAAAGCGGATTTATCCATCAATCTGGCAGTCGAGGTCACCAATAAGCTGCTGTCGGCATATAACGAGATCATGAGACTTCAGTTGTAACATTCATCAAAATTATGAGGTGTTTTAATGAAAGATTTACTCAATCGAATCAAGGATAGAATTCTTGCGTTTTATAATGGATTGGATCGCAATCGAAAAATAGTGTTATATGTGAGCGTAGGAGCGTTGATAATCGCCCTTACGTTTGGAATTCTATTTTTGACCAGAACTGAATATGTTGCCATCGCACAAGGATTGACACCGGCTGAAGCACAAGCTGTCACGACGAGACTTGATGATCTTGGTATAGTATGGCGTGATAGTGCCAACACGTCTGTTATTTCTGTGCCCGAGAAAGACGAATCGCGTGCCAGAATGGAAATAGCCGTAGATTTGCAAGCGGTAAATTTCAGTTGGACAGATGTGTTCAGTAGTGAATCCATTACAATGACCTCTCAGACGAGAGAACAGATGATTATTCAGGCAACTGCAGGAAAAGTGGAGAGTTCTATTGAAACACTTACGGCTGTGGAGGATGCTACAGTCATATTACAGATTCCAAAAGAGAGTAACTATTTTATTAAAGATGAAATCAAATCAAAGGCATCTGTTGTACTTTCTCTTAAACGTGGAATCACGTTAAGCGAAGAGCAGGTCAGCGGTATTGTCAACTTGATAGTAAGTTCTGTAAAGGATTTGTCACCTGAGAATGTGGCAGTTCTTGACACTACTGGAATTCAACTTAATAATCCAAACCAGACCAATGGTTTTAACGTCAGTTCCCAGTATGATCTTCAATATAAAGTCCAAAGCCAGATGCAATATGATCTGACTAGTTTCCTTGAAAAACTGTATGGTTCAGGCAATGTGGAAGTTAAACCAAGTGTTGTACTAGATTTCGATCAAGAGTCCGAGACACAGAGAATTTTCAGTCCACCTATTGAAGGTGAAATCTCGGGTATGGTAAGAAGTGCAACAACCATCACTGAAAACGTCATCAATAGCACCGGTGCTGTAGGAGTTCCAGGAACAGATGCCAACGCAGGCGATGCAACTGCATACGCCGAAGGTGATGAAGGTGCATCTTCCTATGAAAAAGCCAGTGAGACCTTGAACTATGAACTTAATGAAATTTATAGGGAAATCGTTACTTCACAAGGTGATATCCAAGCGCTTTCAATTGGAGTACTCTTAAATTCGAATGCACTCGTAGATGGTCAAATGACGGCTGAACATCAGAATGAACTTGTTGATCTGATTGCAATGTCAGCTGGAACCGATCGTGAAAATATACGTGTCATGGTCCAAGAATTTCCAGATCCAATGGAAATGTATGATGTATATACTGGTGCACCTACAGAGGGACTTGTATTTGGTATTCCAGTTTGGGCAGTTGTTGTGATAGTACTAGTCACACTCGTTGCTGTTGTTGGTGTAATCTTGATACTCAGAAGAAGAAAAGCAAAAGCTGAGGCTGCGGCACTTGAATTACAACGTCAGAAAGAAGTTGAAGCGAAGGCTGACCTTGAGGAGATTGACGGAATTCATGAAGATAAAGGCAGCCCTAAATACCATATTGAAAAATTTGTCGACAACAATCCGGAAGCAGCTGCGACTTTGTTGCGTGCTTGGTTAAATGATCTTTAGGAGGCGTAATGGCAATTAAAAAAGGAAAAATGTCCGGTAAAACAAAAGCCGCAATTCTCCTCATCGCGCTTGGCCCTGAAAGATCTGCCAAACTTTTCAGTCACATGCATGATGATGAGATCGAGGAATTGACACTCGAAATAGCAAATGTCAGTAGAATATCTCCTGAGGACAGGGAGACTGTCCTTGAAGAATTTTATCAGGTTTGTCTTGCTCAGGAATTTATTTCTGAAGGTGGAATCAATTATGCCAAAGAAGTTCTTGAAAAAGCAATGGGTTCACAAAAGGCTCTTGAAATCATCAATAAATTGACATCGTCTCTTCAAGTCAAACCATTTGACTTTGTTAGAAAGACAGATGCGACTCAACTTCTTAACTTTATTCAGAATGAGCATCCTCAAACGTTGGCATTGATTTTATCCTATTTGAATTCCAATCAGGCGGCCCAAGTGTTATCAGCTTTACCGCAGGAAAAACAAGCCGATGTAGCACAGCGAATCGCCACAATGGAGAGTACATCGCCTGAAATCATTAAAGAGGTGGAACTTGTTCTAGAAAGAAAACTTTCATCCATGGTCACTCAGGATTACTCTGCAACAGGTGGTATTCAGTGTATTGTTGACATACTCAACTCTGTTGATAGAGGTACTGAAAAATATATTCTTGAAACACTTGAAATTCAAAATGCGGAGCTTGTTGAAGAGATCCGTAAGAAGATGTTTGTATTTGAAGATATTGTCAATCTTGACAGTGTTGGTATTCAAAGATTCATCAGAGAAGTTGACAATACAGATCTTGCTGTTGCACTCAAAGGTGCTACTGACGAAGTGAAGGAAATGATTTTCGCAAACATGTCCAAACGTATGGCGGAAATGCTAAGAGAGGACATGGATTTCATGGGACCTGTAAGGTTGCGTGATGTTGAAGAAGCACAACAGAAAATTGTTAATATCATCAGAAAGCTTGAAGAAGCAAACGAAATAATCATAGCCAGAGGCGGAGGAGATGAGCTCATTGTCTAAGATTTTTAAATCTTCTCGAGTGGTTCTCGATGACAAGGCATTCGTTCTCAAAACCAAAAGTGAACATCCTATTACAGAAAACATGGAATTGGCTGTCAAGGAGGGACTTAGTCCCGCTGAGACAGCCAATCAAATAATTGAGGACGCAAAAATTGAAGCACTCAGCATTCTAGAAAATGCTGATTACGAAGCGGACGAAAAGTTAAGAAACGCAGCAAACAGCAGCGAATCCATTATTTCAGATGCTTATGACCAAGCCAAAGGTATAATGGAAAGCGCAAGAGAAGAAGGCTACAAAGACGGATATGAAAACGGTATAAACGCCAGTCAAAAAGAAGCAGCTGAAATCTTGAAGCAAGCTGTGGACATTAAACAAGCTTGGATCAATGAACGCGCCGAATTACTTTTGACAGTGGAAAAGGATGCTATTGAACTTGTATTGGAATCCATAGAAAAAATATTGAATCATCATGTTGAGACAGATGTATCTCTGGTTGAATCTTTGATTAGAATGGGCATTCAAAGAGTTTCCAAAACAGAGCATATGTCTATTCGTGTTTCCACGGACGATTACAACCATGCACTAGCTGTGAAACCTATTGTACTTGCTATGAGTGACAAGATCGACGACATCGAAATCAAAAGAGATGTTACGCTCGCAAATGGGTCATGCATCATAGATGCTGATTCTGGAAGCGTCGACAGCAGTGTCTGGACACAATTTGAGGAACTCAAGACCTTGTTTGAAGATATGTTGAAGGGTGATTGATTATGATAATCGAACTCGATAAATATAAAATGGCACTTCGTGATAACAACTTCATGAAATATAGCGGACGTGTCTCGAAAATAATCGGTTTGATGATTGAATCCATTGGTCCGGCTGTTGAAATCGGAGAAGTTTGCGATATTTACCCAATCAAGAGCAGTACTCCGCTCAAAGGGGAAGTGGTCGGCTTCAACAATGATAAAGTTTTACTGATGCCACTCGGGAACATGTCAGGTATCGGTCCAGGAAGTAGAGTAGTCGCTAGTGGTCATGCACTCCAAGTAGATGTATCTGAAGCTTTGCTTGGTCGCATACTCGATGGTCTCGGTAATCCAATCGATGAACTCCCAAAACCCATACCGGACAAAAAATATCCAGCCAATAACGACCCTCCAAATCCGCTTTTTAGAGATCGGATTACCGAACCAATGCCTCTTGGGATCAAAGCAATCGATACATTGATCACTTGTGGACAAGGACAACGTGTTGGTATATTCGCAGGATCCGGAGTTGGAAAGAGTACCCTTCTTGGAATGATCGCCAAATATACAAAAGCCGATGTCAATGTCATAGCTCTAGTTGGAGAGCGGGGCCGTGAGGTCAGGGAATTTATTGAAAATGATCTTGGTGAAGAAGGACTCAAAAGGTCTGTTGTAGTTGTTGCAACATCTGATAAACCTGCACTTGTGAGGGTTAAGGCGGCTCTCATAGCCACATCCATTGCAGAATATTTCAGAGATCATGGTAAGAATGTCATATTGATGATGGATTCAGTAACAAGATTTTCAATGGCACAGAGAGAAATCGGTCTTGCTATTGGAGAGCCTCCTGTAACGAGAGGATACACGCCCTCAGTGTTTGCCATATTGCCAAGGTTACTGGAACGTGCAGGTAATTCAGCAGTGGGTTCAATTACCGGTCTTTATACCGTTCTAGTGGACGGTGACGATTTCAATGAACCGATTTCGGATGCAGTCAGAGGAATACTCGACGGGCATATCATGTTATCGAGGAAATTGGCTTCACTTGGACATTATCCAGCAATCGACGTCCTTGACAGTATCAGCAGGGTTATGCCTAACATAGTAGATGAGGATCATTTACTTGCTGCGATGCGATTCAAGGAAATTCTTGCAACCTATAGAAATTCAGAAGATTTGATCAATATTGGTGCTTATGCAAAAGGTACGAATCCACATATTGATTTAGCCATATCAAAAATTGACCCTTTCAACGAATTTTTGAAGCAAAGGACACACGAAAGTTCTTCCTATGATCAAAGTTTGGCAAAACTTAGAGGATTGATCTAATGAAAAAATTCAAGTTCAGATATGAAAGTGTTTTAAAAATGCGGATGAATGAAGAAGATCGCATTAAAAACGAACTGGCAAAAAAGATTAAAGAACGCCAAAATATTTTGGACGCTCTCGAAAATTTGAATAGTGATGAACTTGAGTATTTGAAT
>JAIOSU010000224.1 GCA_021107455.1 Clostridiales bacterium
CTGGAAGAAATCTAAATACTGGAGCGATACAATATATCAATACTCATGCTCGGGCTGTCATAACACTGGCATGCAAATCAATTTCGACAACTCCAGCGGCACATTCAAGACAACTTGGTCAGACTTGGGTGTTGCCTGCGAGGCCTGCCATGGTCCTGGCAGCAAACACTTGAATGCAGCAGATAACGACAAGTTCGGCACCATCGTAAATCCAGCCAGAATCCCAGACCCAAGGCGGGCGGTAATGGTATGCGGTTCGTGTCATACCAGGGGCAGCTCAGGTGAAGGCAAATACGGTTATCCTCAGGGATATAAACCAGGAGGGCATCTGAACTTCATTTTTGACGAAAAACCTAAACTCCATCCTGACGATAGCTCAAGAGCAAATCGTCAACAATACATTGATTGGAAGAAAAGTGGGCATGCCAGGGAAGGGATTGTTTGCTGGGACTGCCATTATACTCACAGGAAAGGCAATTCTAACAAATACCAAACGAAATTGCCCGGATCTTCCCTGTGCCGGAGTTGTCATGAAGTCGAAAGCAAGGGCGTCCATGGGATTCATAGCGTCAACAATTGCATTGGCTGCCACATGCCGCCGATAGGAAAGCGTGCTACAAAAGGTGATGTGCACAGCCACCAATTCAAGGTAGTAAGCCCAAAGAAAACCATAGATGCAGGAGGCTCCGAGAAGCAGCCGAATTCATGCAATGCTTGCCATTATCATAAGAATGACACCCCTGAAGACATGCTGAATGTGCTAGAGAAAGTTAAAACTTCTGGCAAAGAGAGGAAGACGTTTGATTAACCAGCCCAATCTGAAATAATTCGAACAATCACATGCACTCGGACAGCAAAAAGCGACGCTCGTTCCTCGCTCAGCTTTTTGCTGCCAGTGATGTGAGGCGTTATGTTTATCTCATCAAATCGGCAGTATAAACATAATGAATATACTCAATCGTTTACAGCAAGCAAAAAAGAAAAACAAAGATAAGCCAATTTTTTAACCATAAGATTTAAAAAGGGAGAATAAAATGGAAACATTAAATGTAGTCTTAAAATTAAATGAAATCATTTGCCATGATGAAGGAGATGGTTGGGGAAGTGCTGAACCTTATCTGTGGGCAATCTTTTTTAAGATTGATGGTTTGAGTGTGTGGCAAAATGGTGTAATGTTAGGAGGTGAGGCGGATTTCAAATTTAGTCATGGAAGTCACAACAATCTTCCCAATCATGATGTTGACCCAGGCGAAGTAGTTCAAATTCCTGCTCCCGTCGGGGAATGGAGTACAATTCTAAAACCAATTGAAATTGATGATTTTCAGGGAAATATAATTGAAGTTCCAGGAATTGTCGGCGCTGTAGCTGTTCTTATGGAAGAGGATAATGTATCAGACGATGGTGCGGAAGCAGGTCATCAAGGTTTAAATAATCATGTGAGAGATTCAATAAATAACTTCATTAGCTCAATTAATTTGTTGGACTTTGTAAGTTCTGATGACCCAGCTGAAGACCTTCAACAGAAAATTGATGACTTAATTAAATCAATTAAAGATAATATTGAGAGTGTTGTTAAAGATGCAATAACAAGTAATCAAAATTGGTTGGAAGATTTATGGGCATGGGTTAACAAAGACGATAAAATCGGAGATGTCGTTTGGACATATAATTCTACTGAAATAATTGAAAACAGCTATAATATTTCATTGAATGAGAGGTGGGACAATGAAGGGGATTGGGAAATAGATGGTGAAATATCTGCAAGTGAACTATGTCCTACTAATGCAGTGAATAACCTTAGTGTGAGAGACCTTAACCAAAAGTTAGATTTGTCTAAACTGAGAACATTTAGAGATACTTTGTATAAAGAATTCCCCTTGGCAACGAATTGGTGGATTATAGCTTTAAAAAATAGCCCGTTTATAATACGGGAACTTCAGAAAAATAAGAATTTGTGCAATGACGTTTTTCAAATTATTAAGAATATTGAAGCCTCAATTGATAGCAAAGATAGATTCAATGAAGGGTTTTTTGATGACATATCTATGGTCTTGGAAAAATTTGGTAAAAGCAACTTTAAATCTTTAAGAATGGATTCAAGAAGATTAAAACCCATAATTAAGGATTTAAGAGGAAAAAATTTGAATGAGATTTTAGATCATTTATCGTCATGCAAACCATTAGTCCAAGTTAAACAATAATTCGGTTTCCAATTGAGCATGAAAAGGGGAATAATGATTCAATCTAATCAAATATTCACACAGTCATTGACTGTCATAAATGCTAGAATCCGTATAGATGGTTGAGAGAAAATAAAAGAACATAACAATTGAGAATACGTCATGAAAGAAACTAAGCTACCTCCTAATTGGGGAACAGATCCAATTACTGATTTTATTGAGCAAGCTCGTAATAATACGTTTGCAACGTTTGCAAATCTTAAATCTCAATATAATCCACTTGCAAGCATAGATAAGTTATTCAGAGACATTACAAACAATCTCACCGATACGAAAGAGCTTGTGCCCTCATTTTTGTTAATGCGTTCGCATTCGTCATTTCTATGTGGTGTTCGGCTTGCGTTAAGCGGTCAAATCCCAGAGACGTACATGGTTCTAAGAGGTGCTATAGAAAACGCGCTTTATGGCCTATATGTTTCTCGAAACCCAAAAAGTGCTGAAATATGGTTGAATCGACATGAGGACGAGAAAAGCAAACAACAAACAAGAAATTTATTTTCATATGTCAAGGTTATTCGATTTTTAAAATCAGTTGACAAAAGATCTTATGACGCTACATCTCAGATGTATGATCGTTGTATAGATTTGGGTGCTCATCCTAATGAAAGATCAGTGACATCGGTAATGAATATGTCGAAAAATGATAAAGAATTACACTATAAGCTTGCTTACCTTGTTGGCAATACACCAGCTCTACATTTAGCAATGAAATCAACTGCTCAAATAGGTGTATGCTCATTAGATATTTTTCAAAATGTATTTAGAGAAAGATTTGATATTTTAAGTATTTCAATAAAGCTCGACGAACTCAAAAAAAGGCTATAATAAAAAAACGTGCACAACAATTGTTTGCACAACTGACAGGGCTACAGCGGCGTTTTTTCGAATGCTTGTGCTGAATCGTATTTTGCAGATTTTTCATAGGCTGTGGCTTGTTCCCGTCCGGAGGGTGAAACGCGGCGTTGGGCAGCATGAATGGCCTTTAAAGATATTGACAACGTATCCCATTTGTGCCACACTGTAATTTGCAAAATGGAGGTGCATCATGAGCAAAACTGCAACTATACGGGCCAGAGTTGAGCCCAAGCTTAAAAATAAAGCAGAGCATGTCTTCAGCAAATTAGGATTAACGACAACTCAAGCAATTACGCTATTTTACAAACAGGTGGAATTGCGAAATGGTTTACCCTTTGAAGTTGCCATTCCGAATATAATCACACGTCGAACATTTGAGAATACCGAAGCTGATCGTAGCTTGGTTATTTGCGAAAACGCCGATGATATGTTTAGCAAACTTGGTATCTGATGCTTA
>JAIOSU010000310.1 GCA_021107455.1 Clostridiales bacterium
GAAAAACAGCAACAGAAACAGCCCATGACATAAACTCATTGGCACTAGATCATCCTGCCAGATTGCATCCGGAATGGGTCGTCAAGCATGATGATGGCAATCTATACTTCAATCCTGGAATTCCTGAAGTCATGAATTTGATTATTGATGGGGTTACTGAAATAGTAACAAATTATGATATTGATGGAATTCATTTCGATGATTACTTTTATCCTGATTCGAATTTCAATGATACTGCAACTTATTCGAAATATGGTGTCAAATTTCCTAGTGTGGCGGATTGGCGTAGAAATAATGTAAATGAATTGGTATCAAAGACATATAAAGCAATCAAATCTATTGATGAGAACGTTCAGTTTGGAATAAGTCCATTTGGAATATGGGCAAATTCAAAAAACAATAAGCTTGGTAGTGATACTGCTGGACTTGAATCATATACAAGCCATTATGCAGATACTCGAAAATGGGTAAAAGATGGCATGATCGATTATATTGCACCTCAAATCTATTGGAATATTGGTTATTCAATAGCTGATTATAGTAAGCTGCTCAAATGGTGGGATGACGTTGCAGAAGGCACTGATGTCAACCTATATATTGGTCATGCGGCTTACCGCGCGGGAAATTCAGATCCCAAAAGCGCTTGGTATGGAGTAGACGAGATCTCTAGACAACTCAGCCTGAATCAATCGGCTAAAAATGTTGATGGTAGTATCTTCTTCAGATATGCACACATCAAATCCTATTCCAGTTTACGCATGCTATTAAGCACCTATTATAATGGAGCAAGTTCGGCTTTTTCTGAAAATCAATTGATGGTTGGAAGACCATATAACGATGTGACGACTACATCAGCTTTCTATTTTATAGGAGGATCTTCTGATAAAAGCTATCCATTATTTCTCAACGGAAAAGAAGTTTTTGTGAGAACAGCAAAAGGGTTCTTTGGTAGTTATCAACCCCTTCGATTGGGAGCCAATACGTTCAAGTTTGAGCAAAATGGCAAATCTGTGACTAGAACTGTCACTAGAATCGGGTATTCATCATCGAAACCTCTTGCCAGTATTCAAATAGTCGAGGGCACAGCATGGCCACAATCTCTAGTGAGAGTCAGCCCAGGGGAAATCATAACACTATCTTGCAGAGCACCTGTTGGTGCTGATGTGACAGTTAGTATTGCAGGACAGAAAATTTCACTTAAGCCTGGAACAGAGAGAACTGCCACCAATGGAATGTATTCGACTACATTTAAAGTAGATTTTAAAGTTCCTGAATATAGTGGTTATGCAAGGGAAATTCCAGTAGGAAAGCCTGTATATACCCTCAGCTACAAAGGCACTGTTATCAGCAAAACCGCTGAAGGCGTTATAAGTGCAATCATGAAGCACTCTCCTGTCGTGGCTACGGTAATCAATGACCATGTGGACTCTTATAAATCCGCATCAACCTCAAATGGTTCTCATTTCATTTTGCATAAAGGCATGAGAGATTATGTGACTGGCCAGAGAGGGGACTTCGTCAGATTATCCTCGGACATCTGGGTAAAAAAGGAAAATGTGAACATAACGACATGGGAAACAATCAAAGACAAAAAGGGAACATTGTCTTATGAACATGAAGATAACGTTGATCTATTCAAATTTGTTACAGACCATAAACCAGTATCAGGAGCATCTTTTGATGGAAAAAGTATCAAGGTTATAATAAGTAACACAATAATTACTGACAATATTGATTTAACAGGTCAAAGTGTGGTGAAGAATGTTACTTTTACTTATGAGAATGGTCATAGTTTCATTGAATTTGAACTGAATACGCCTTCTGAACTTGGCGGTTATGAGCTCATAGATAATGATGGTGTTCTAACGCTCGCAATCAAGAAAAAGTTTGTGGTCACAAACAATGACCTTCCTTTATATGGTAGTAGGATAATGATTGACCCTGGACATGGTGGAAAAGATAATGGCGGAATTGGACTGATGGGGACAGTGTATCCGGAAAAAAGTGTAGTGCTTAGTATTGCACAAACTTTGAGAGATCAGCTTCAGAGCTTAGGTGCAACAGTTATACTCACTAGAAATTACGATGCTTACCTTTCGCTTGGAGATCGTTTAAATGCATCGAGAACCAGTGATATTGATCTCTTCATTTCCTTACATGGAGATAGTGTCGGTGATGATTCTGATTTAAGTAAAATATCTGGATTTTCGATTTTTTATAAGGATCCATTGGCTCTTGAAATCTCTAATCTTATGCAATCAAAAGTTGTGAACGAGCTTTCAAGGAAAGACAGAAAAGTGAAAACTGCGAATTTTTATGTAATCAGGGGAACCTGGGCGCCATCAATATTGATTGAAACAGGTTTTTTACCTAATCCTGGCGATTATGAATGGATGACAGACACAAATGAACAAAAATTATTTGCTAAAGTAGTATCCAATTCGATCGTAGAATATTTTAAGGATTGATCAAAAAAGCATACCAACTCCGATTTCGGTGAAGGTATGCTTTTTTTGTGTGTTTGCTCACATTTGCATAGCTTTAAAGTTTAAATGAAGTGATTTGGGGTAAGAATTTCACACGATGGTATTCTTTAGGTAAAACGTTGTGCTATCGGTTGCATTAAAAAAGTTGAAGTTTTGTATCTGTTTGTGAACTTATTGTTGCCAGTATTACAATTTCGTTGTATAATAAGCAGGAAAGAGGTTATTTTTTTTGAAATTGTGTGCAAACGTGTGCGCAAAAGTTTCACATAGTTAAAAAAAATTGCACAACCTCAATTGTAAGTTTGCAGTAGAAACAAATTTAGCAGACGAAGTTATTAAATGGGAGATGTAGGAGGATTTAAAATGAAAAAGTTTATGAGTTTATTACTAGTGATGCTACTCATGTTTTCACTCGTAGCATGTGGCAGTAAGACTGAAACACCGGTGGTTGAAGAGCCAGCTGATACTGAAGAAGTAGTAACAGAAGAGCCGGTTGTGGAAGAATCCATTGAAGCAACTATTTCTGTTCAAGTTGAATCAAGTTGGTTGGAGTACTATATGGCAGCTGCTGATAGAGTAAAAGCTGTTCATCCAAACGCAACAATCAATTTTATTGAAACAGGATCATTTGATCACTTGGACGTACTTGATTCTACAGATGTTACCAATGAAGACGTAGCAGACGTATTTGCACTTCCAGCAGACAGAATTTATGGTCTTGCACAAAATGAAGCATTAGCTACAATTGATGCAACTTCAATGGCAGCTAATGTTGGTGGTTTTGCAGATTATGATGCTGGTTTAGGTGGAAACTTCAACGTGAATGGCGATTACTTGGCATTCCCTATGAACATCGAAACATTGATCAACTTCGCAAACACAGCTAATGCTGAAGCTGCAGGTGTTGATTTAACTCAAACTATGGAATTCACTGAAATGAATTATGAAACAATGCTCGTTCCTGTATTCAATGCATGGTTTGGAGTTGCTCTTACAAATGCAGCAGAAATCGAAATGCTTGGTATGAACGAAGATGGTACATTATTTTCTGATTTAACAGAAGATTTTGCAAACCTTGCACCTGAAAAGCAAGCAATATTCACAGCTCTATTTGACTACTGGAAAGCTCACAATGAAGCCAACACATCACTTTGGGACAGCAGTGCGGCATGGGGTTACATGGATACTGCATTCACATCAGGTGGCAACAATGTCATCAGACTTGAAGGACCTTGGTCAACAGGCAGTTTATCAAATCTTGCTGGTGAAGGCGCTGATTTAGCAATCTTACCAATCAATCAAGTAACAATCAACGGTGCTCCTCTTGCTCACTGGAAAGGTGGTTGGGGACTTGGTGTCAATGCACGAGTTGAAGGCAACGATGATCAAATGTTGTTGGCACAAACTATGATTGAAGAGATTGTAAATCCTGAATTTGCTGTTGATTTCTTCAAAGCAACAGGAAAAATTCTTGAGAACGTAGACCCATCAGTTTATATGAATTCAGATATGTCTGATACAGACAAAGTAGTCGTTGAAGCGGTAATCGAGTCTTATCAAGATGCTCCTGCAAGACCTCTTTTCACAGAGTGGGGTTCAGTATGGACTACATGGGAAAATAGTTTACTTTCTTGGTCAGCTGTTAAACCTGCAACTGTAGAAGAAGCTTACTCAGAAGTTCAAGCTTCATTTAAAGCAATGATGCTAAACTTCTAAGAACTTGAAAAAAAGAGAAGAGGGGTTAGCCTTCTTCTCTTTATTTTATTTGAAAGGGATGACCATGAACACATACTCCAAAATGCCTAAGAAACAGTTGTATATTATTTTGTTCGCTGTGGCTTCTGTCATACTTTTTGCATCCGTTGAAGTAATGATTAAAGTAAAAGATTTGACCTTATATGAGACGTGGGCAAAAAGCACCATGGGAATCACTGAATCAAGTTTTAATATTTATGTTACTGCTCAACTTAGTGCATACTTTACCAAAATCATTATACCTATGATTCTTGGGATTTATACCTATTTAGCATATATCAAAATCAGAGTGAACTCTCTTTTTGTATTTATGTGGTCAATTCTGATTATCGGGAGTTTAGGTTATAATATTTCAGATTTGAATTATGGATCAATATTTTTTTACGGTTATATTTTAGGCTATTTGGTATTATTATTTACAGTTTTATCTTTGCTTCAAATTATTCAGGACAGCAAATCAAAGTAAAGGTGGGAATATCTTGGAAAAGAAAAGCATATTTTTGTATGATGACATCGGCAATTCATACAAGAGAAAAAACAAGTATTTGCTGGAACTCTACAAACTCAATGCGCAAATGCAGGAAGCCGATTCGAATGGAAAGAAAGTCATACGGAATCAAATCCAAAAATTAAAGAGCAACAAAAAGGACCATCCATATAATATTGCACATGATACTTTTAAGAAGGAAGAAAAGAATTTTCTTTCTGCTTTGAATGCAAAAACAAAGGTCTATAAATCCGAAATGGACACTAGTGGTTCAAGGAAGCTCAGAGCATTAAAAACTGATCTCTTCAAAGCAAAAGAAAAAGTTGATTTTTATAAAAAATATGTTGAATTGTCTTACGATGCTGAGCTTCAATATGAGCAAAGTAAAATTGAAATGACATATCTACCAGAAATAATCGATTTGCTCATAGTAACTCGTCAGGAACTGAATGCTGCTTATGAAGCCAAGAAAAAAATCGATAGAGACAAAGAACAAATTGCTAAAAAGAACTACTCAGAACTCAAGCAAATTGAGCAAAAACGATTTTTAGAAGGCAAAGTCAAACTTAAAGAAAAGAAAAAAAGTGGTCTGATTTCAGAGAAAGCTCTAAGAAACGGTATCATAGAGTTAAAAGCAAAACGTAAAGAAACCAATA
>JAIOSU010000087.1 GCA_021107455.1 Clostridiales bacterium
AGGATTTAGAGGTGCAGAGTCTTAAAAAGAATTCGAGCAGTAATTTTGCCGAGATCTATAAGGTGATCATTTTGACGGCACTTGCTATAGCTTTGACATCCATTCGATTTTTCATATTGGGAGATTTCAAAGTCGGTGTTATATTGATTGCGGTATCATGTGTCTTCATGGTGGGATTCTTTTTGACAAGATATGCCGGGACCACAAACAGTGAGAAAAATAACCGTACATAAGCACACAAAAAAAAACACCTAACATCAGATTTATTGTCTGAGATTAGGTGTTTTGTACGTCGTACTTACTCTGTGGCTTGCTTGATCGTTTCAATACTCAGCCCGCTTTGGAACAGTGGGAAACTTTAGCAGATTAAAATACATCTAAATCTCTGAAAACCTCTATAGCAATGTCCACAATTCTTTTGTCATATTTAATTCCGGCCATATCTTTTAATTCATTTATGGCGTCCAATCTACTTTTTCCTTTTTTATATACGCGGTCCTCTACCATGGCATGATAGGAATCACAGATGGCAATAATTTTAGCTTCCTCACAGATTTCATCTTCTTTGACGCCATGAGGATAGCCTGAGCCATCTAATCGTTCATGATGTTGAAGAACAATATTGAATACATCTTCATTGAAGGCGTTTACAATCAAGTCTTTCCCCTTAACAACATGAGTTTTGATGATTTCATATTCTTCTTCAGTGAGGGGAGCTTTTTTGTTTAAAATTTCATCGTCAATAAATGCTTTTCCCAGGTCATGATACGTGGTCGCCCATATTAAATTTCTAAGTTTTATACCTTTATATCCTAACCTCACAGCGATTGCTTCCACATAAAGGGTTATGACCATAGAATGTTCATAGGTGTATTGATCTTTTTCTTGTAGTGTTGCCAAAGCCATTTGAACGTTTTGATTCAATTTAGTGACGCTTTCTAAGGAGTTTTCACCATAATTGTGTTCTAATATTTCCGTCTCTTCTAAAACTTTAAAAGGGAATGGCTCACTTCCGTATTTTAAAACAACAATATTCCCTACACCTAAGACCTTTTGAGTATCTAAGCTTTGAATGGTCCCTTTGATTATGGTAAAAGTTTTCACACAATTTTTAGACTTCGGCTCAATCAGATGTTTGGTGATTCCAGGAAAAGTCTTATAGACAATTATTTCTAATAGATCGTCTTTATATTTTTGATAAGCGCCACCTTGGGCTACTGGATTTTTTGTATATGATAAATAGTGATCACACTCGATCAGTTTTGACATGTTGCCTCCTCAAAATACTAACTTTGATTATAAGTAACAAGTTATTATACATCAATGAGAGAGGGGCATTCAAGTCAGAATATAAGGGTTCATTTTAATGTTATATTTGAAAGGACTAATGTAGTGATTGGTGGATGTATTTTATGAATGTATCGAGGCAAGCTGTGTCAATATTGATCGCGGTATCATGTGTCTTCATAGTGGGATTCTTTTTGACAAGATATGCCGGGGACACAAACAGTGAGAAAAAACACCTAACATCAGATTTTGTCTGAGATTAGGTGTTTTGTATATCATACTTACTCTGTGGCTTGCTTGATCGCTTCAATACTCAGCCCACTTTGGAACAGTGTGAATGAGGTTGGGTTGATCTCATCATCATATTGAATGGCTATACCATAGGTCTTGTTTTCAAAATTCACTGCGCTGGTCGGTGTCAATTCGACTGGTGGTTGTCCTTCGCCTTGAAGCATCAATTTGCCATCAAGAACGAACATTTTGATCTTAAGGACCTCTGGAATTTCAAAGTCTCCTACAAATTTCTCTAGTGCTTCCAGAGGCAGCTCTATCGTTTCTGTCACTTCCAGTGAAACTTCGCCGCCTGTTAAAAGGGTGTAAATATTATTTTTGATTCCATTTAAATTCACATAGCCTCTATTGGATAAAATAACAATGTGTGTATCCATCGCTGGTAGGTAGGTCGATGACGCGGTGTATCCTAAAGTGTTGCCACCATGACCAAATTCGACGCCATATGGTGTTTCAATATTCATGAGACCATAGCCGTAATTTGGATTAATGCTCATGTCCTCAGGATTACCGACCATCAAAGCCAAGCTTTCATCATCTAAAAGTGTATTGTCATAAAGTGCTTTTTGCCAAAGATACATATCATCAGCAGTTGAGATTACTGAACCTGCACCCTCAGCAACTGATAACAGCAGCTCATCGAATACAAGTGTTTGTTCGACTTCTCCTTGCATGCTGCCTTGAGTAGTCATTTGAAGGACATCTTCTTTATATGCCCAACCAGTCAAATCCATTTCAAGAGGTTCAAATACATTGGCTTCCAAATAATCTTCTAGAGATTCTCCTGAAACCGATGCCACGATATTCCCAAGCAAATAGTACCCGGTGTTACAGTATAGCCAGTCTGTGCCCGGATCAAAATTGAGTGGCTTTGAACTGACATAGGCTACAATTGCATCATAATCTGCAAGTGGTTCTCCAGCAAACAATGCTTCTGTATATTCTGGGAGCCCAGAAGTGTGCGTAAGCAACTGATGGATTGTGACCTTGTTTCCATAAGGTGCATCCTCTAGGTATTCATCAATGGTGTCTTCAAAGGACAACAATCCTTCTGATTCAAGTTTCATAATGGCGTAGGCTGTTATTTGCTTAGTGACAGATCCGATGCTATAGGTGTCTTCGTTTGTTGCATTCGAACCGGTCAAAAGATTTGCTTTGCCGTATGCTTGATGAACTAATATCTCATCACCAACTGCAACTAAAACCTGACCATCAAAATTCTGATGCCATTGTTCAAACACAAGATATGTTTTGAGTTGTTCTCTCAGCTCTTGCCATTCAGGAGATAAATCTTGAGCTTCCAAATTGTCCACTGCGTTATCGCTTAAACCTAAAATCGATTGGATAAAATCGTTATCAATGTAGGTTACACCGTCTTCGATTAGCAGATCAATTGGCTTTG
>JAIOSU010000063.1 GCA_021107455.1 Clostridiales bacterium
AGTTCCCGGGTCATCGTGTTGAAATTCTTCACAAGTGCACCCATCTCGTCCACGCCATCGTATTCCACCCGAACATCGAAATCCCCCACCGCGACTTTTTGGGTTGCGGCAGTAAGACGTTTCATCGGTCTCACGATCCGCTTGACGGCAATCAACACAATTCCAATGGAAATCAGTACACTGATAGCCAAAACCGATCTCAATGACATGGCAATATAACGGAACATGTCACCATTGATTTCAAGCCTTATAAGCACCCATCTGTCCGCGACCTCAGAAATCAAGTATGGCGGTCGATCAGACTTCACATCTTTTGCTGATATAAGCAAGCCATCCATATGGTTTTCAGTATCCTCAAGCATCTGAGGGGTAACCTCCGGTACGCTTTCTAGCAAAAGTGATTCATCCTCATAAAACTCAATCGTCAGAAATCCGGTATCAGCTATCCTCACAAGTTCCTCGGGTGGAATGTTGTATTCCCTATAAAGATTGTCGATTTCCGCAGCTTTGTCCTTCATCATGTCGACCATTGGAGTATGAAGCATGTAAACGATCATGGATGAAACAATGGTCAACGAGAGAAAACTCGAAATGACCAAAATCAAAACAATCGTCACCACAAATTTGGTATATATGGATTTGAACTTAAATAGTTTCATTTCTTTCCGCCTTATAGCCCAGACCTCTTATGGTAATGATTGAGAAATCTTCATTTTTTTCAAACTTTTCTCGTAACCTCTTGATATGCACATCCACAGTTCTTTCTTCCGCAATCGAATCAATGCCCCAGATGTCGTCCATCAGTTGTTGTCGAGTAAAGATTTGTTTAGGGTAGGATAGCAACTTGAACAATAGATAAAATTCCTTTTTTGGAAGTTCCACCGATTCACCTGATCGTTCCACCCTTAAAGTATCATAATCTAAAACAGTGCTGCCCACCACAAGTTTCCTGTCAGTTTGAACCTTTGAGCGTCTTAAAAGAGCTTCAACCCGAAGAATCATTTCTTCCATTTCGACAGGTTTTACCATATAATCATCCGCACCGGCTGAAAACCCCTGCTTCTTGTCATCCAATCGCTCACGCGCCGTGACTAGAAGGATTGGGAATTCACTTGATGCTCCTCTCACCTCACGGGTGAGTGTGAATCCATCTTTCTCAGGCATCATGACGTCACTGATCATCAAATCCACGTGGGTGGTTTCTATCACATCCAGCGCTTCGAGGCCATTCGATGCCATAAGCACCGTATAGCCTTCACGCTCCAGATGGTACGCCATCAGTTTTCTCAGATGGCGGTCGTCTTCTACAAGTAAAATGGTTATCATTTATACCTCCATGCTGATTGGGGACAGGTCCAAATTGGTGAGAATGGGGACGGGTCTGAAGTGGTACCTAGCGTAGTCAGGTACCATTTTGGACCTGTCCCCATTCGTATTTCACCAATTTGGACCTGTCCCCAATCGACTATTTCTCAGTTGCCACAATCACCCTGATCAGTCCTCCGGCGCGGAAACCTGAGTCCCTGTAACCTACTAAATTGAATTCATTTGTATTGGATACGGTCGCGATGTTCACAAGGAAGTATTCTCCGCCAAAGCGCTGATAAACTTGTACATCCTCAGCCACTTTGTAGGTCTCGTTCAAACGGGTCGCAGAAATTTGGTTCAGGGAATCGAGGATGAATCCGCTCATATTGTAAATGTTGTCCACTTTGCCATCGTCGAACCAGAACACAGATGGGCCTTCCGAGATGTCGAGGAGTTCGCCGTTTGTTGTGTGAATGCCTTTCATCCCATTAAGTTGGTATTCATATACACCGGTCATATTGATGACGGGTGGGACCACTGGTGCCAAAGGATCCGCTGAAGGCGGGCTCTCGATCACAGTGGTTGTTTCTTCCACGTCTGTGACCATGCCATAGGTTTCGAGATCGCCTGTGACGTTGTTGAGGATCATTCGATCCACTTTGCCATCGTCATTCAGTGTGAAATAACGGATGTTGTATGAGCTGAGTAGTGATCCTTCCAGTCTTGACGGATACACGCTCATGAAATCGCCTCTTGTGTTCGTATCGATGATTTCCACACCTTCTGCGATCTCATAGGTGCCGTATCTTGTCACATCAGAATTCAGCGAACCGCTGAAGTAAGATGGACTTACCGTTTTGACCACGGTTTCTGTATTGGATGTCGTCGCAGAGACGATATTGCCCTTTGCGAATAAAGTGCTGCCCGTCATGTATTGACGAAGCACGCCGTCTGTACAGGCGACCAAGACAGAGTTGTCAATGATGATGCGACCTGCACCGTCTTCATAGCTTACTTTTTCCGATTTGGTCACAATGCCGTACTGGATTCCATTTGCGGAGTCCGGTGCAATGACATCAACCACTTCGCCGTTCATACCTATTAATAACGAAACCGTTTCACCGATGGAGAAATCGCCACGATCGGATAATTTATAGGTTGCCTCACTTGTTCCGATTGTGTACGTATTGCCCGAGACCATTACCGATGTAGGGGAAACCGCTGAAGGCAATGCCTTTGTATAAAGTCCACTCACCTTTTGGCTGTATACCCAAACGGTGCGTAAGTTTTTGCTGTAATAGTAAACGTCATAAGGATTGATGTTCAAACTAGAAGTTTCCCTGCCATCTTTGAAGAGTGTCACGTTGTCCCTAGTAAAAGGAAGGAGTCTGAATAAATCTCCGCCTCTAAAAACGAACGGTCCACTGGTCACGGAACTCACAAGTGTGGAGTAATCGAGTTTGCCACCGACCATCAGGTATCCAAGTGTCTCACCATAAGGTCTGCCCGCTTTGGTGTCGGTCTCCATGAGGTTATAGAAGATCACCAATAGTTCTCCACGGGTCAGGTACTTACCGGCTGTTTTGCCGACGCCGTCATTCAGGCCAAGTGAGTTGAATTTGGAGAGTTGCGCCATCGGATAAGAGCCGTTCAGGTCCTCTGCGGTATAACCGAGGAGTCTGAGAATTGCTGTTGCCGCTTCTTCTATTCTGATGTAATCGTCCGGTTTGAACGTGCCATCCAGATATCCGCTGAACCATCCCGCATTGACTGCGATTTTAATCGGTTCAGCCGCCCAATGCGTGTACTTCACGTCGCTAAAAATGGATATGTTGGACCCGCCACTCACAGTGTCTTTATAGACGGATCCCTGAACCATCATTTGTGCGAACTCAGATCTTTTTACAAAAAAGCCCAGTCTGAGATCGCCTTTTTCGTCACCGCTCATGACTCCAAGAGCTCTGATCGTATCTTCCATCAGGTCCTGTGAAACAGGGGAATCCACGGTAACACCATATACTGGCAGAGCCGTTAATAACATGCTGAAGATCAGCACGATTGAAAACAATTTTTTCATCTCTATTCTCCTCGTTTGTCTATTCATAACGCAAAGCGTCGATCGGATTGAGTCTTGCGGCTTTTCTTGCCGGCAAATATCCGAACAATATGCCGATTGCCGCTGAAATGGCAAAGGCTCCAAATGCCGCAGATGCCGATGCGGCCACCACAATTTCTTCTTCCAGTGCCACAACGATTATTCTCGATGCCAAATCTGAAAGGGCGTACCCAAGGCCGATGCCTATGAGTCCACCAATGGCGCTCGTGGTTGCGGCTTCAATGACGAATTGCTGTAATATATGATGTCTTTTGGCACCAAGTGCCTTGCGGATACCGATCTCACGTGTACGTTCAGAGACGGACACCAGCATGATGTTCATGATGCCGATACCGCCGACAACCAGTGAAATTCCGGCAATTGCAGCCAGAATCGTAATCATGATGTCGACCATGGAACTCATCATACTCAAAAGTTCTGTCAGACTGATGATTCTGTAGGCGTCCTGATCGCCAAACACCTCGTAGAGTTTGTCATCTATGATCTGTTTGGATTCTTTCACGAGGTCCTCATTTGCAATCCCAAACGTATAACTCGAAATGTTTCTGATGCCAGCGTATTTCGCGGCCACAGAATAAGGGATATAAATGGCATCATCACCACCACCTTCTTCTATTTCATCGGTCTCTGCATTTAGAACCCCAACGATTTCATAGAGCTGGCCACCGATTCTGAGCGTTTTTCCCAGGGCTTCTCCGCCATACCATTCATTGTTGATATAGGCGCCGACCACCGCAACTTTGTTCCTTCTGTCAATATCGACATAGGTGATGTAGCGTCCGGACTCAAGAGTGAACTTTTTCATGACCATATAGTCTTCACCCGTTCCGGTCACAGAGGTGTAATCGTCACTTTTCCGCCGAGGGACACTTGTGGGGATACCGAAGTCAGATATTCCGGATAGTCCTCTATGAGTTCATACATTTCCTCGGTCGAAACGGTTCTGGCTGACCCTCTTCCCACGACATTTACTGTAAGTAAGTCCGTGCCCATGCTTTTGAAACTGTCTACCATATAATTCTCAAGACCGTTGCCCAGTCCGACAATGACGATTACCGCAACGACGCCGATAATGATGCCGAGCATCGTCAAAAGAGAACGGACTTTCCGCGACCATATGTTGCTGATGGCCATTTGAAAGGATTTATATAAATTCATGCGTGCGTCACCTCCTGATCGGGGGTGCCATTGAAGATGATGTGTCCATCCTCGAGTCTGATGATGCGCTGCGCCTGCCCTGCGATTTCATTGTCATGCGTGATGAGTACTACTGTGTTGCCTTCAGAATGAAGCTTTGTGAGCAAATCCAGCACCTCTTTACCTGTTTTGGAATCGAGTGCACCGGTCGGCTCATCTGCGAGAATCACGGACGGGTTGCCCGCAAGTGCTCTGGCTACCGAGACACGCTGTTGCTGGCCTCCCGAAAGTTGACTTGGCAAGTTGTTGATTTTATCGAGCAGTCCCACTTTGGTGATTACCTTGGTCGCCTGTTCCACGCGTTCGCTTTTCGATAATCCGCCATACAGGAGTGGGAGTTCCACGTTGCCGAGTACGGAGAGTTTCGGAAGCAGATTGTACTGCTGGAATATTAAGCCGACCATTTTATTTCGGATGTCCGCCAGTTCGTCGTCGTCGAGTTCGCCGACGTCTTGACCACCTAGAAAATAGTTGCCGGAAGTCGGCACGTCAAGGCATCCGATGATGTTCATACAAGTGGATTTTCCTGAACCCGATTGTCCAACGATTGCAACGAATTCTCCAGGCATGATCTGCATGGACATTCCATCCACCGCACGCACTTCGGTCTCGCCCATTTGATAGATTTTGCTTAAATTTCTAAACTCTATGAGGGGCTTCATGGTTGCTCGACCTCCTCGTCAAACGGATCTTCGCCTTGAGGCGGACGGCCAAATGTGAAGGAGTCTTTTGCGACGCGTTTTTCTATGGCTACTTCATCTCCAAGGGAGAGTCCTTCTGTGATTTCAATGTAATTGAGATCGGAAATGCCGGTCTTCACGTCCAGGAATTTGTACCCCTCAGGTGCGTCAGCAGCTGATTCTCCCGGAAGGGTCTTAACGAGGACACGATCACCTCTGAGAACTGCTTCAGCCGGTATTGCAAGGACTGCAGTCTTCGATTCGATGACGATTTTCGCGTCGACATTCATGCCGGGCAGCAACTCGTCAGTCTGATCAATCTGAATGGTCACGGGGTAAGTGGTCGTGCCGCCGCTGGTGATGCCGTTGATGTTGACCTTGGTGACTTCTCCTATGAAGGTCTTGTCCTCAACCGCTTCTGCAGTAATGCTTACGGGTTGTCCGACATTTATTTTTTTGATGTCCAGTTCATCGATATAAAGGGTCATTGTTAGATGGCTCAGGTCGAAAATCGTGGTCAGGGCCTTGCCCGCCTCGAGCTTGTCGCCGGCTTTGTAGTTCTTCTCGATCACTGTCCCGCCGATTGGAGACAATATCATGTAGTTTTCAAGTGCGTCGTACTGGCTGTCGAGCGAAATTTGGGCTCTTCTGAGGTTGTTTTTTGCAATCTGAATCTCGTCCATGAGCATCGTACTATCGAGTATGAGCAGTACTTCGCCATCAGCAACGATGTCGCCTTCTTTGACGCGGATTTCCTTCACGTCGCCTGAGGTTTTTGAGCTTATGACGCTTTCGTCTTTGTATGCAAAATTGCCGCTGTCAAAACTGGCAATACTGCCCGCCATGGCTGTCGCCACGTGATCTGGTCTAAGCCCGCCCGGATTAATGACGTCAATTGTCACTTTATTTGTGATCATTCCGCCCGGGAGCACTTCATTGACTGTGCTGATTTCAGATATTTTGCCCTCTAAAGTTTCATAAGTATCTGTCACTGTGACCAGAACGGATTGGCCTTTTGCTAGTGATTTCGCGTCCTCACTGCCGAACGGGAGCGTAATGGTCATGACTGAGCTGTTTCTCACTGTTGCGATCATTTGCCCCATTTGAACGGTGTCGCCCACTTTGAGATCGAATGTTACGATTGTTCCCGCCACATCAGAGCGCACAGTTAGGTCGTCAATGTTCTCGAGTTTACGATTGTAGTTTCTCTGACTTTCAGCCAGGCTGATTTCAGCTGTTTCAATGTTTGATCCCACATTTGAGCTGTCGATCTCAAACAGAATCGCATCTTTCTCCACAACGTCGCCTTCCTCAAAAGGTGCGCTGATCACGTCGCCCGACGTCAACGTCGTCACAACATATGAGTCCGCCGGCTTGAGCGTTCCAGCTCCGGAAAGCGATACGGTGATGTCCCTGTTTTCAGCGGCAACCATTGTGTACAGTTCCTCAGTACTCTCTCTTCGCTGTCCGATGTTTGAGACGAGGTATGGTATTCCTACTATCAATAGTACCGCTATCACACCAATACCAATAAGACGTTTCGTCTTCTTATTCTTTAAAAATGATTTCATGGGTTTAACCGCTCCTTTGACCTACTAAATTGATATTATTCGTTTATTCTATTTGTCTATTTTATTATATTACTTCTTGAATGTGAATTCAGTGTGAACTCGCGTGAGGAAAATCAACCGGGTACCAATTGAGGTACCAATTGGGGACAGGTGCAAATTGGTACCTGAGTCAAATTGATTTTCCTCTCGCGGGTTCACAAGTGGTTTTGCGCGAGTGTGGGCACTTAAGGCGTGCCCGCGCAGTGGTATTGCACTCTGGCGAGTGCAGTGGTTAGTGGTTGGGAAAAGAAAAGGTCAAGGTCATGTTCAAGGTCGTGTTCAAGGTCAAGGTCGTGTTCAAGGTCAAGATCAAGATTAAGTGAAAAAACCTTTGGGCGCAAAATACGCGCCCGACGCTATAGGCGCCAGGAAGCAGGTAGAACAGTAAAAGCAAAAGAATTAGGAAAAGAGGAAAATATGAGAGAAGTTCTCAATTTTTCCTCTTCTTCTTATGATATTTTGCAAATGTGCCGATTTGTATCAGTCCCCAATCGGATTTGTACTTGATCTTAATCTCTACACGGTGCGTTCCTCAGCACCAACGTCCTTCCCAACTACTGCATTCGCAAGAATGCAAAACTACATGGCGTCAGCCATAAACCACTGGGCTCGTCCGAGCCCAAAACCACCGGCGCGCACTTATCACCAGGTACCAATATGTACCTGTCCCCAATCGGTACCTAAATAGTCACACCGTACATTTCATGCAGCGCCTCAATATCCTTCTCAAGAGCCTCATTGATTGGAACGCCAGTTTCAGTGCGTTCCACAAAGGCGAGGTATTCTTTTTCGCCGGCGGTGTAGATGCGTTCTACGCCTGGGGCTTTTTTGGACGCCCGGAGTTCACGCAGTATATCGCCTGTGGTTTTTTTGAATTCATCAAGCGATGTGAAGGCTTCAACGTCGATTGCGATGAAGAAATGACCTAGATTGTATGGTACTTTTTTGCCGTCAGACATTCCGGAAAGCGCTCTTAGGAAAGCACCGCCCTGAAGTGCTGCGGATAAGATTTCAACCACTGCTGCATAACCGTAACCCTTGTAACCGCCGAGTTTTTCACCGATGCCGCCGAGTGGAGCCAAAGCGGCGCCGCCTGTGACGAGATCTCTTAAGACTGCTTCGGTATCAGTTCTTGGTTCTCCATCCGAGCCGATGACCCAACCTGCCGGCAGGTCTTTGCCTACTCTTTGGTAGACTTCAATTTTGCCACGCTGGGTGATGGAAGTCGCGCAGTCGAGGACGAAAGGAAACGCCTCGTCAGTTGGAATTCCGAATGTCAAAGGATTTGTGCCAAGCATGTTTTCGATGCCGAAGGTTGGTGCGATCGATGGTCTGGCATTGGTGCCGGTGATGCCGATCAGACCTTTTTCGGTTGCCATTGTCGGGTAGTAACCGGCGATGCCGTAATGGTTGGAATTTCTCACAGCCACCATGCCCATACCGAATTTTTGCGCTTTTTCGATGGCCAGCTCCATTGCGTATTTTGAGACCACTTGCCCCATACCGTTGTTGCCGTCCAGGACTGCTGTGGTCGGACCGTCTTTGATCACGTCAATTTTCGTGATGGGATTTATGATGCCTTCACGAATACGATCTATGTAGATGGGTTTCAATCTGCCAATGCCGTGTGAATCGATACCTCTTTTGTCCGATTCGATCAAAACATCTGCACATATCGCTGCATCCTCAGCAGGCAATCCCGCTGATATGAATGTTTTTACCATAAATTCTTCCAGTTTGTCGAAACTCACATATCTCATAATGTCCCTCCCAAGTTTTGTTTATTAGTTATTACCCGAATATCCAGTTTAAGAATCAGAAATAACTATAGTAATAATGGCATGTATATCTTGTATATCAATTTTTATTATGCTAATCTAAAAAAAGAGTTACATTTTGTTCACATTTTGTTCACACTTCATTTCAATAAACATATGGCTGGTACTTAGCGACGAGTGATTGCCATGTTTATATAAAAAAATAGGAGGTTACAAAATGAAAAAACTAGCTTTAATCATGTCATTTGTCATCATTTTGACTGCTTCATTCTCTTTTGGTAGAATCGATTCAGAGCAAAAAATCTTAATTCCTAGCGCACTGAATGCACCAACTTTTCAGAAGCTTGATCCAGAGATCATAAAAGTCGCACGTGATCATTCCATCAAGCTGGAACAAATTGAAAACAAACAAT
>JAIOSU010000117.1 GCA_021107455.1 Clostridiales bacterium
AAGTACAGAGACCTTTAGGGTTGACTAATACCACTGGAAAATACGATGTAATCGTAAAAGTTGAAGGTGGCGGATACACTGGACAAGCTGGTGCGGTAAGACATGGTCTTTCAAGAGCACTTTTGCAAGTTGACGGTGAATTCAGAGCGCTTCTCAAAGTAGCGGGTTTCTTGACGAGAGATTCAAGAATGAAGGAAAGAAAGAAATACGGTCTTAAGGCAGCGAGAAGAGCACCACAATTCTCTAAGCGTTAATTTGTTGATGAAGCAGTCCTCGTGGGTATATTTACCCATGAGGGCTTTTTATTTTTTGTGATATAATATAAGGATTGAGAGGTGATTATTATGTCAATTTTGGCAAGTTTTCTGATGCCTCATGCACCTGTTTTTCTGGAGGCGATAGGGCAACATCAAATCCGTGCTGTAGAGAAGACCATTGAATCCATGCATAAAATCGGTAAGACTATAAAAGAGCTGAAACCTGATATGATTGTATTCGTTTCACCTCATGGACCTGTGTTCTCCGATGCGATCGCAGTTTATGATTTGGAGCCGTATACGGGTGATTTTCATGCATTTGGAGAATTCGAACTGGAATATGAATTCAAGGTAGAATCAAAATTCTTAAAACTTTTATGTGAACTCAGCGATGAACATGGACTGGATTATTATCCACTCAAAAAAAATCAATTCAAAGAATTCCATCATGATCCAAAACTAGATCACGGGGTTCTTGTACCAGCGCATTTTATTTATCAACATGTGGATAACATTCCTATGGTAGCTATGAGTTATGGTACATTCCCTTACCTCAGACTGATAAAAAATGGAAAATTATTAAAAACAGTATCAGATAAATTGGGACTAAATATTGTGGTGATAGCGAGTGGAGATATGTCACATGCGCTCAAAGATAGTGGTCCATATGCCTTTGATCCAAATGGTCCTTGGTTTGATGCTCTGATGACCAAATTTATTGATGAGCAAAAACCTTGGGCGATTTTTACGGAATCACTGGATAAAATTGAACATGCCAGAGAATGTGGTCTCAGGTCTTTTGCTGTGATGCTTGGGGCACTTGAAGGTTCCAATTTCAATAGCAAGGTTTTGTCCTATGAAGGTCCATTTGGTGTAGGGTATTTATGTGCCTCCTTCATAAAGGTGGATGATGGCGTGGATATGGATTGGTTGATCAAAATGGAGAATAAGCTTCAAAATCAATACGAAGCCCATATAAAGAAAGAACATTTTTTAGTCAAGTTTGCGAGATTAGTCGTAGAAGAAAGAGTTAAAGGCAGAGTACCACCAAAATTGAGTATTACAGATGAGTTCGTCAAGGTCAATAATAGATCTTTGAAATTGCCAGAGGACCATGGATTCTTAAAAACTAGAAGAGGGATTTTTGTTTCTATTAAGAATGAATCAGGTTTGAGAGGATGTATTGGGACTATATTGCCAACACAAGATAATATCATTGATGAGATTTATAGAAATTCAATTGCCGCGGCAACAAAGGACTATAGATTTAATCCAATTGAAGCCGATGAACTTCAAAACCTTATCATTTCAGTCGATGTCTTATCGGAGCTTGAGGAAGTTGAAGATCGAGGCGAGTTGTCGCCAGACCGATATGGTGTAATTGTATCTTCAAGAGGAAGACAAGGTGTTTTGCTTCCCAATCTTGAAAGCATAGAAACTGTTGATGAACAACTTAGGATAGCATGTAACAAAGGTGGATTTTCAGTGGATGAAATGGATAAAATCATGAGATTCACAGTGGATAGATTTAAATGATACTGGGGATAAAATGTGGAGAGTGTGTATAACGGCCACAAAGTAGATTTATTCCCGCTTAGTTAATGACAATTACCCACAAAGAATGGAAGATAACTTGATATGTTTGTGGATAACTTTATCAACAGGTAGGAGAACAACACATGAAGAAGACATTTATAAGAATATTTTTTTTAGTACTGGCATTCGTTTTCATGGCTGCTGTCGTACTCAGTATCAATGTGGAGATGAACATAAAGATCAGAAGAAAAGCCAACGAGATCTTGCGCCCCTATGAGGTTGTCAGCATGCAACCTAAGGTCTATTTCGTTGGTGATGAAGGTATTTATGAAGAACCCAATTCAACGATTTTGATGGACCATTATGACGAAGGAGAGAGAGCTTTTATCAGTCTATCATGGATTGTCTCTGAAGGGATCACATACCATGTGGATTATGATAATAATCAAATCAATATAGTCTCTGACAAGCATTATATTTCAATAGATTCCAATGGCAACATGAATGTGGATGATCAGCAAAGTGAGAACACCATCGAATGGTTTTTAGTGGACGACATCGCGTATATCTCATATGATGATCTAATTAAATCAGAACAGCTCGAATCCTTTGGGATCGAAATGAGAGAAGTTACTGAAAATGGTAATATTGTCTATGAGAATTTGTGGCATGAACGCAAAACGATTGAGATTGATGACGATGTATTTTTAATGTCCGATGAGGAGAGTTTGGCTGCATACAACGAGAACAGATATGCACTCAATTTTTTATATGATCTTAAGAATATATTCTTGAAAGAACCAGTTGTTCATGAACTTAAGAAAGAGACTGTCATAATAGAGCAGGTCAGTGATTCCACTTTAAAAGTTATTAGTGGGGATAATTATGTAGGATATATTGCAACGAGTGAAAATCAGGAATTTGACGTTTTGACAAGTCCACGAGTTGTCAATGAAGACTCACTTTTCATATATGATGATCCGATTATATTGACCTGGGAAGCAGTGTACAGCTATAATCCAAATACTGAGAACATACTCCCGATGAAGGGGGTTAATGTCCTCTCTCCTACATGGTATGAACTCACGGATTCCAATGGTAATGTCAGTTCTAAAGTTTCAACTGATTATATTGGATGGGCGGATTCTCAGAATATAGAACTATGGGTGCTTGTATCCAATGCATTCGATATTGATAGAACCCATGAGTTTTTGCATGATGCGAAAGCTAGAAAGTATTTTATCGATTTTATGATCTCCGAAGCCAAAAGATATGGATTTGAGGGCATCAATATTGATTTTGAAAATGTTTATCTTGAAGATAAAGATGCGCTCACTCATTTTGTGAACGAATTTAAATGGCATACTAAGAATCATGGTTTAGTACTATCAATGGATGTTACAATCATGGGTGGCAGTGACAATTGGTCGAAATGCTATGATCATGCCAAACTCGGAAAAATTGTTGATTTTATGATAGTGATGACTTATGATGAATATTGGGCTTCAAGCCCGGTAAGTGGCCCAGTGGCTTCATACGATTGGGTATATAAGCACACGCTTTTATTGACTGAAGTAGTCAAACCAGAGAAGTTGATTTTAGGGCTACCGACATATACGAGGGTATGGCGTGAGAGACCGTCTACAACGATTGCGAATGTTATGATAACGAAATCATCTGCAATCGGTATGGAGGCCCAAAACAATCTTATTGAGAAATATGAGTTGGTTCCAATCTGGGATGATGTGGATAAGCTGTATTACGCTACTTTTTTCGAGGAAGATGCGCTTGTCAAGATGTGGATTGAAAATGCGGAAACGCTTTCTATTAGATCCGATATAGTCAATCAACTCGATTTGGCTGGTGTAGGGGTCTGGAGACGTGGTTATGAAACACAGGATGTATGGGATGCGATTTATGATACGCTATACTAGAGGTGGAGAATATGAGAGCATATGGCTTGTTGTTTAACGGTAAAAGGATTTTTGCCTATTATGTACTGCTCATCATTGGTCTTGCAATGGTTTTTGGTGGAATCATCAGTTACTATAGTCAGATCAACGGATTCAGAGCCACAATCAGTGACGACGAAATTATCGAACGAGCTCGTGGTCTGGGTATGATTGAAATCAAAGAAAAATGGAATGGTGAGGGAGAATAAGATGATTCGCGTCAATGAAATTAAATTCAAACTAGGCGAGCCTTTGGTTCATGCTGCCATAGTTAAGAAATTGTCGGTTAAGCTAAAGATAAAGAAAGAACAAATCATAAAATATAACATTATCAGAGAATCCATTGACGCCAGAAAAGACGTTGTTTTCTCCTATACTATTGATGTGGACTTGACTGATGAGAAAGATTGCATCAAACGAGGGTTCAAACAGGCACCACCGCCATTTTTGTCTGTAGAGAAGTCTTTGACAAATAAGCAACTGAATGATTTGAAAGAAATGCAAAGACCGATAGTGATCGGTTTTGGACCTGCGGGAATATTCGCCGCATTGCAATTTGCTAGGGCAGGTCTTAGACCATTAGTTCTGGAACAGGGAGAGGATGTAGATTCAAGAACTCTTACTGTAGAAAAATTTTGGGAGACTGGCGAACTGAATACCCGGTCCAATGTACAGTTTGGAGAAGGCGGCGCGGGCACCTTTTCTGATGGGAAACTAACGACTAGAATAAAAGATCCCCGAATTGAAATGGTAATGGATGTACTCGTCAAAAATGGCGCACCACAAAACATTATCTATAAAAACAAACCACATATTGGAACAGATTTGCTCAAAAAGACAGTTAAGAATATCAGACTTGAAATAGAAACACTTGGAGGAGAAATAAGGTTTAATACTGAAGTCATCGACCTATTGATATCAGAGATTGACCATTCGATCAAAGGGGTTGCCTGTTCAGACGGAACGACTTTTGAAAGCTCATATGTAGTCGCTGCAGTTGGACATAGTTCTAGAAAATTTTATGAGTTGTTAAAATCAAAAAATACCACTATGGAAAGAAAACCGTTTGCTATAGGCCTGAGAATAGAACATCCTCAAGTCATCATCAACGCTTCACAATATGGAAACAATCATGTCCATGATGATTTGGGAGCAGCAGAATACAAATTGACATACAGGACATCCAAAGGAAGAAGTGTCTATTCGTTTTGCATGTGCCCAGGTGGAGAAGTTGTTGCTTCAGCATCTGAAGAAGGCAGACTCGTTGTCAATGGGATGAGCTACTACAAACGCGACCTTTACAATGCCAATAGCGCACTTTTGGTTAACATCGACCCAAGTGACCTAGATGGAGACTCAGTACTTGAGGGAATTGAATTTCAAAGGCGTTTAGAGGAAATGGCTTACAAGGCCGGTGGTAGTGATTACAATGCACCATCGGAAACTGTCGCAAATTTTTGCGGTCAACATCAATCTTTAAGTGATGTTAAAACAATATACGCTAAATTAGGTGTGGATTATGATCGTGCATTTGATGATATGAAGTCGACATACAAGCCTGGAGTGAAATCGGCGAATTTAAGCGAAGTGTTACCTGACTTTGTTTTTGATGCCCTTGAAGAGGCTATTCCAAAATTCGGTCAGATGATCAAGGGCTTTAATGACCCTAGAGCGATATTGACAGGAGTTGAATCAAGAAGTTCTGCACCGGTTAGAATAGTGAGAGATTCAGAAACAATGAGGTCGCTATCTCATAAAGGATTGTACCCTAGCGGTGAAGGTGCAGGTTATTCTGGTGGAATAACATCATCAGCAGTTGATGGAATAAAGGTTGCAGAACAAATCATTATTGAGATGTTAAAGTAATAACGATAGTATAAATTAATTTTTATATTGCACTCCGTTCAAATTTCTGTTACAATTTGTTTAAATTTGAAAAGGTTTATCAAAAAATTGTGAACCTTCAAAAAATTTTGCATTGTCAATAGGGGGGATGCTGTTCCGTAATTTCTAATAACGGTTGAAGCATTGATTAAATTTTTAAGGATGGTGAATATGGAAAATTTAGGCGGAAAGAAGAGAGACAATTGGGGATCCAGACTTGGATTTATCATGGCCGCTGCAGGATCTGCTGTAGGCCTCGGTAATATCTGGAGATTCCCTTATACTACCGGACAGAATGGTGGTAGCGCATTTATTATTATTTATTTGGCTTTTGTATTTATTATTGGTTTGAGTGTAATGATCGCAGAGTTTGCGGTTGGTCGTAGAACTCAACTTGCTGCAGTTGGAGCATTCAAGAAATATAACACAAGATGGACCTTTGTTGGTGTCATCGGCGTTGTATCTGCATTCTTCATCATGGGATTCTATCCAGTAGTTGGTGGATGGGCTCTGGCTTATGTATTTAAGACATTTACAGGTCTCTTAAGCAGTCCTGAACTGATTGGCGATTCATTTGGTGCATTCATTACGGATCCTATTCAACCACTTTTATGGTTCGTAGTATTCCTTGCAGCTAACGTTGTTATCGTAATCAAAGGTATTTCGGGTGGTATTGAAAAAGCGGGTAAGGTTTTGATGCCTACACTTTTCGTACTTTTCATTCTACTTGCAATCAGAAGTGTAACGCTTGAAGGCGCTGGAGCTGGTCTTGAGTTCTTATTCAAACCTGACTTCTCAAAAGTTACAGGCGAAACATTCCTCGCTGCACTTGGTCAAGCATTCTTCTCACTCAGTTTAGGTATGGGCTGTATGATCACATACGGTAGTTACCTCAACAAAAAAGAGAATTTGGTTTCCAGTGCGTTTATTGTAACAGCACTTGATACATCAGTTGCGTTACTTGCAGGCGTTGCTATATTCCCAGCACTTTTCGCATTTGGTATGGAGCCTGCTGCAGGTCCTGGACTTGTATTTGTAGTTGTTCCATCAATCTTTGCTCAAATGGGTGGTTTAGGAGTAGCATTCTCTGGATTGTTCTTTGTGGCACTTGTGGTTGCAGCGTTGACTTCATCTGTTTCATTACTTGAAGTTGTTGTTTCATACCTCATAGACCAAAAGAATATGGAAAGAAAACCTGCCGTATTGATTACTGCTGCTATTATGACAGTAACTGGTATCTTCGCATCATTATCTCTTGGTGTTATGTCTGGATTCACAATGTTCGGAGTTGGCGTTTTCGATTTCTTCGACATCTTGACAGACAAGATCTTCCTCGCTATCGGCGGAATGCTTCTTGCAGTATTCGTTGGTTGGGTTGTTAAGAAAGAAGATTTACTGGATGAACTTACTAATCAGGGATCAATCAAGTTTGGTTTATTCAATGTATGGTATAACATCGTTAAATTTGTTATCCCAGTTGCAGTTGCAGTTATCGCTGTTGCAGGAATCATCTCGATTACACAAACAAGCCTCATGTTGTTCGGACTTGCTGTAATCGTTGTATTAGCAATCTTCTCTAAAAAATTATAAGATTAATGACATTTATTATAAATGTTGATTTGGCCAAGCGTAATGCTTGGCCATTTTTTTATGAAAAAAACGAACCGGCTATTTACCGATTCGTTTGTATGAGATATGAATTATAGTTTATATACCGTGATTTCTTCACAGTAGTTACATTCGTATTCAAGTTTTCCATTTGACTTCAGTAGGGTGAATGTAGGGATGGCATAATCGTCACTATGGGTTATGCAACGAGGATTTTGGCATTTGATGCCTCCTGTAAGTGTCTTTGGAATCTCCACTTTCTTTTTATCCACTAGCAAATTATTCTTGATCGTATTGACGGTGATATTTTGATCCACAAGACCTAGTAAGTTCATATCCACATCAAAAGTGTTTTCAACTTTGATGATATCCTTTCTACCAAGTTGGTCACTTTTAACATTCATGAGCAAAACAACCGGATGTTCAATGCTTGAAAAAAGCAAGTTGAATATTTTCAGTCCGTTTCCGGCTTTCATGTGGTCAATGACAATACCGTTTTCAATTCCTTTAACCTCTAGCATATGGTCCCACCTCCAATAATTTTGTAATAAGTGCCATTCTTACATAGACACCCATTTCAGATTGCTCGAAATATACTGCTCTAGGGTCTTCGTCTACATCATAAGCAATTTCATTGACACGTGGTAGGGGATGCATGACAATCATATCAGATTTTGAGTTTCTTAACTTTTCGCGGGTAAGTTTGAATGAGTTCTTCAGTTCGAGGTAGTCAATTTCGTTGAAGAACCGTTCTTTCTGTATGCGTGTCATATAAAAAACATCGATATCATCTATGACTTCTTCCATATAGTTTGCTTCGACGAGTTCAACGCCATATCTCTCTACAAGTTGTCTTTTAAGTGCTGATGGCAATTTGAGTTCGTCAGGTGATATCAAGTAGAATTTTTTACTTCCGAAACGAGCAAGGGTTCTGATCAAAGAATGAACCGTTCTTCCATATTTTAAATCTCCACAGAATGCCACATTGTGTCCATCAACTGTTCCTTTGAATCTTTTGATAGTGATCAAGTCGGTTAAAGTCTGAGTAGGGTGCTGATGCCCCCCATCTCCACCATTGATGATGGGAACACTGGAATATTCTGCTGCAAGTTTTGGAGCACCTTCTTTAGGGTGACGCATAACTACAATATCAGAATAATAGCCCATAACTCTGATGGTATCTGCTAAACTTTCTCCTTTTTTAGCTGAAGTAGTCTCGGCATCCGAAAAGCCAATTACGTTTCCACCAAGTCGCATCATTGCACTGTCAAAACTGAACTTTGTACGTGTGCTAGGCTCAAAGAACAGCGAGGCAAGAATTTTGCCGTCACATACTTTGGAGTATGCCTTGGGGTTCTCATACATTTCTAAGCCCATGTCAACAAGCTCAAGGATTTCGTCTAGGGTCAAATCCTCTGGTTCGATCAAATGTCTCATGTTATCCTCCTTTTGATTTCTCAGAATCATCTTAAAGTAAGAAATAAAAAAACCTTCGCCGAGTCGCGAAGGTATTATAAGCTGAAACATTGTTCACTTATTTTTATTCCTTTTCGACCTCTCGGGTCAAATTAAAGGGTATTCAATTGTCGCAATCATCATACCACAAGTACGAATAACTGGTCAACACAAAAATGAATCTTGACAGAGTTTGACTGCTGTGATAGATTTAAGAAAATCAATAAGCCTTTAATTTGGTACGAGAGACCTGCAAGGCAAGAAATATGAATTAGTGCGATAGTTCTATGTCTTGGCGGGTGCCAGGACATTTTTTTTTTGGGAGGATTTATGAGAAAAGCGATCATAGGTGGATACTTGATGGATCCAATTACTGAACTTGAAGGCTATTATGATATTCTGATTGATGGACCGGTCATTCAAGCGGTAGTTGAACAAGGAAAATTGGATGTCAGGGATTATGATGCATTTATTGATGCAACAGGAAAAAGTGTTTTTCCGGGCTTTATCG